>DATEMX010000495.1:0-7138 GCA_035275365.1 Polyangiaceae bacterium
CTTGTCCTCAGTTCAGCCGCGGCACTAGGAGGGTCCGCGCCATCGTTCCCAATTTGCCATGGCAAATTGAGAACTGAAGCAGGAAGGGGTCCTCCTGTCGTTCGTGACTTGGCATCCAGGCATGCCGGCATGGCAAGTATCCACGCTCTCGAATCTGGGGGTCGGATTTTCGCCGCGTGGCACTAGTCAGTGATCGCGATTCGCGAACACTTTCCGCATCGAGCGAAGCGGGCCGCGCGGGGTGGGCCCCCGAAAACGCTTCTTCGGGAGCAGGGCGCCACGTGCCGCCCTGAAAGAGAGAGCGAGGCTAAACGACCGAGCGTCGTGCTCGATCGTTAGCCGATGGCGATGCCGAGGGCCTTGCGGAGGCCGAAGTACTGCGACGACACCGAGAACACGACGAGCTCTTTCAGCTTGTCCTGCGCAGGTAGATCGCCTGGTACCTGCGGTTCGGCGGCGATGATCTTCTTCGCGATGTCGAGATCGCCGCAGAGGAGCAAACCCGCTCGGCACGCCGTGAGCTCGACGCACTGGCTCCAGCGCTTGATATTGGCCTTGGCGCCGTCTTCGATGAACTTGCGCACGACGAGGCGCAGGCCTTCAATGTGAATCGGCTGCATGTATTTCGCCAGCTCAGCCGCGGTGGCGTTCACCTGCGCCGTCATCTCACCCGGCACCGGAGTCTCGGGGTGGACCATCTTCATACCGGCGAACAGCAGCATGGTGAGCTCGGGCACCGTCGGGAAGAGGTGCTTGATGTAGTGCTCCCCTCGGTAATAGCTGAGGTGCTTGCCGACGATGAAGGTGAGCTCCTGTGGCTGGAAGCCGGTGAGCACGCTCTGGCCCGCCACCGAGGCCGGCGGAGCGACGGGCACCGCGGCGAGCGCCCCGGGGACGTCGTTGCGCACGTAGAGCTCGGGACACGCGACGGCGAGGACTTGCGCTCCCCAGCCGAACGTCTTGGCGAACGTCACCGTGGAGGTGGCCGGATCTTGCTTGAAACGCTTGTCGAGGACCGGGAGCTGCTTCGTGTTCTTGAGCTGTTGAATCTTCGCCATGAGAGCGGCGGCCGCGAGCATCTCGAAGATCTTCCCGATGTAGAGGTTTTCCTCGGGGTGAAACAGGCTCTTGATCCAGAGCTCGTTGTCGAGCCGGCTCTTCACCTGCAGCATGCCCTTGGCGCGATAGTCCTCGAAGAACTTGAGCTCGTCTTCGTCGGCCTTGCCCAAGAACGCGAGCGCTTGGCACATGCACCACGCGGGATCGTACTGCTCTTGCCGCACGTAGAGGCGGTAGAGGGCGCGATACGGATCGACGCGGAGCGCGTCGCGTCGCAAGATCTCCTGCTGCTCTTCGATCGCCAGGTCGGTTTGATCGGTCGACTCGTAGAGCTCGGCCAAGATCTGGCGTTCGACGAGCTCGTCGGGCTTGAGCCGCGCAGCCATCTTGAAGGCCTCGATGCCCGGCGAGAGATCGTTCAGGCGATCGCGATAGATGAGGCCGAGGTTGTGCCAGAGGTTGTACTCGAGATCAGCGTTGCCCTTGCCAGCGACGCGGTGGAGCATCTTGCGGAAGGCCCTCTCGAGCTGCTTCCAATCCTTCTGCTGGGTGAGGATCTTGTTGATGCGCTCGAAGGCTTCCAAGAAAAACGGATTGAGATCGAGCGTCTCGTTGAAGGCTTCGACCGCGCGATCGAGGTCTTCCTCTTTGTCGCGGTAGATCTGCGCCATCGTGTAGATGTACTTCGACTTGCGCTCGGGGCTCTGCTCGAGCTCCGCGATCGACTGCAGCGATTCGATCATCTTCGGCCAGTTCGAGGTGGCCTGGTAGAGTTGCAGAAGCTTGTGCAGAAGAACGTGGTTCTTCGGCGCGATGTCGAGCGCTTCTTCGTAGGTCTCGATGGCCTTGTGCGAGTTCTTCTCTTTTTCGGACCAGATGTCTCCGATTTCGACGAGTAGCTTGAAACGCTCGTCGGCTTCGTAGACGTTGTCGAGAACCTGACGCTTGTAGGCGCAGACTTGCTTGAAGTCTTTGACGTCGGTGTAGACGCCGATCAGGGCTTCGAGCGTGGGGCGATGCGCAGCTTCGACGGCGAGGGCCTTCTCGAAGTTGTTGATGGCCTGCTTGGCCTGGCCCTGCTCCTTTTTGATCGCGCCGAGCTTGAAGTAGACGTTCGCGCGCGCCTCGATCTCGCCTTCGTCGAGGCTCGTCAAGACCTTCTGGTAGTTCGTGAGCGCCCCTGCCCAATCCTTCAACCGGAAGCAAACGTCGGCCAAGCCCTTGATGGTCTCGCCGTCGGTCAGATCGAGCTTGTGCGCGTCTTGGTAGGCCTTGAGGGCCTTCTCGTCTTTGCCGAGCGCGCTCGCGATGCGACCGAGCAGGTTGTACATCGTGTGTTGCTCGCGCCGCTCGCGCTTCGCGCCCTTCTTCACCAAGAGATCGGCCAAAGGCTCCGCCTCGGCCCACTTCTCGCGGTTGATGTATTCGGTGACGAGCGGCAGCGCCGCGTCCTCGTTGTCGGCGTCGCACTGGAGCGCGAGCTCGTACGCCTGGACGCCGCCCTCGTGCTCGCCCAACGTCTCGTCGCGCAGGCGCCCGAGCTCGACCAAGAGCTTGGCGCGCTGGCGCGGCGCTTGGGTGTTGATCTGCTCTTGATCGAGGTAGCGCGCGGCGCGATCCCAATCGGCTTGGTCGATCGCGATCTGACGCAGAGCCGCCAAGGTCGGCAGATGCGCGGGATCGAGATCGAGCGCCATTTCGAAGCGCTCCTCCGCCTGACCGCGATCGGAGAGCTTCTCGTCGAGCGCCCTGCCGATGCGGTAGTACATCTCCACCCGCTGCTTGCCGTCGGCCGTGAGGTCGGCGACGCGGGTCATGTAGTCGATGGCCTGCGCTGCGTCGCCCTGCTTCTCGAAAAGCTTCGATAGCGCTTCGAGCGCGGGGATGTTGCTGTCGTCGATGTCGACGATGTTGCGGTAGGCGTCGATCGCGCGGTCGAGATCTTCGACCTCGCCCGCGTAGACCTGAGCCATCGCGCCGTAGAGATCGACCTTGACCGAGCGCTCGAGCGTAGTGGCGATGTGGCGTTCGTAGGTGTTGATGAGATCGAGCCACTGGCGCAGGCGGCGGTAGCAGCGCTCGAGGGCCACGAGCGCCGGCTCGTGCGAAGGATCGATCTCGAGGACCTGCTCGAGGCGAGTCGCCGCGAGATCGGGCTTCAAGAACTGCTCCTCCTGAATCGTCGCCAACTTCATGAGAACGTCGATGCGTTCGCGCTCGCTCGTAACGACGTCGAGCTGCTGCTCGAGGACACCCACGAGCTCTTGCCAAGCCGACTTCTGCGTGTAGATGCGCTCGAGCCCGCGCATCGCCGAGAGCGACGCGGCGTCGACCTCGAGGACCTCGCGGTACGTTTGCGCTGCCCGCTCACCCTCTCCCAGGTTGTTCTCGTAGAGGCCCGCCATGCGGAGCTTGTGAGAGGCCACCGCCTCGTTGTCGGTGAGCGCCCTGACCTTGCGACCGAGGACGTCGACCAACTCGCGATTCATCGAGCGGCTCGTGTAAATGCGCTCGAGCGCCTCGAGCGCGGGCAAGTGGAGGGTGTCGATCTCGAGGGCACGCGTGTAGTAGCCGAGCCCCTGGTCGACCTCGTTCATCTGCCGCTCGAGCAGTTCGCCCAAGTCGGTGAGGATCTCTTTTCGATCGGCGTCGGTCGTGGCCACGTCGAGCGCTCGGGTGAGCGTCTGTCCGTATTGCTGCCACTGCGCGTTCTTGCGGTAGAGGCTGCCCATCTGCCGCAGCACGCCCACGTTGTTCGGGTCGAGCTGGACGATCTGCGCGTAGTAGGGCTGCGCGTATTCGGGGTGCCCGAGGTCTTCGCCGTACCACTTGGCCAAACGCAGACACAAACGGATGCGCTTTTGCGGTTCGGTCTCGCCTTGCAACCAGCCGTTGGCGTTCTGGATGAGCTCGCCCCAGCGGCCCGTGGCTTGCGCCATGCGCTCCAGGTACTTCGCCGTCTCGCGGTCGGCGTAGTCCTCGGCGAAGGCGTTGACGAGGGCGTCGAAAGCCTGCCCCTTGTCTTCGAGCTTCTCCTCGAAGACGCGAGCGATGCGACGCAAGATGTCGGTCCGCTCGCTCGTCTCCTCGCGGGTCTCGAGCCTCTGCAAATAGAGCTCGATGAGCGGTTCCCAGCGTGACGCCAACGTATGGAGTTGCTCGAGCGTCGTGTAGGCGCGGTCGTGCGTCGCGTCGATCGAGAGGATCTTCTCGTACGCCTTGGTCCCGCCGTCCTTGTCGTGGACTTCTTGGTCCCAAATGTCGGCGACCTGCAAGAGCTCGCGGATCTTGTCGTCGGCTTCGGGCAGCGCTTCGGCGCGCTGCATCTTCACGGAAACGACGTCGGGCCACTGCGACTGCGCTCGGTAAATCGTCTCGAGCGCGTCCATCGCCTCGAAGTCGGCGGGATCTACGTCGAGCAGCTTGCGCCACGCGTCGGCGGCGTCGAACTGCTGGCCGAGGACTTCGCCGTAGGTCTTGCCGAGCTCGCGGAACGTCGCCTTGAGCTCGCTTGCCTCGATCGTCGTGGCGGCGCGATCGACGATGGCGTGGAGCGCGGCGACTAGCTCGTTCGGATCTTGGCGCTTGCGCCAGATGGCGGCGATCGCCCGCAGAGCGTGCACGTTCGCGTAGTCGAGATCGAGCACGCGGTTGTAGTCGGCCAAGGCTTGCTCGTCGCGGCCGAGCTCTACGAGGAAGATGCGAGCGCGCCGGTTCAAGACTTGAACGCGCAGGTCGTCGGAGTCGGCGATGTCGAACTCACGTTCGAGCACGTCGCAAAGTTCGGCCCACTGGTTGGCCTCTTCGTAGAGGTTCGCTAGCGCGCCGAGCGCTTCCGGATCTTCGCCGCGAAGATCGAGCACACGCTTCCACGTCTCGATGGCGCGCGCGGGATTGCCGAGCCGTTCGGCCGCGAGGTGGGCGATCTTAGCGCGAATTTCCGCCTCTTGAACGTCGCCCGTTGCGTTGTCGAGCTCGCGCTCGTAGACGGTGTCGAGATCTCGCCAAGCCTCCTTTTGCTCGTAGATGCGGGCGAGCGCTTGGATCGATCCTTCGTGGGTCTTGTCGAGGCCTTCGAAAATTTGGCGATACGCGCGGACGGCGTCGTCGACTTGTCCGAGCTTCTCTTCGTAGGTCTCGCCGAGGCGGGCGTAGAGCTCCACGAGCTCGTGAGGCTCGGTCGTGGCCTTCACGCGCTGCTCGAGCACTTGCGCGAGGTCCGCCCACTGTTCGAGCGACGAATAGATGCGGTCGAGGTTGGCGAGCGCGTCCGGATCGAGCGGCTGAACACCGAGAACGTAGCGATACGTCTCTTCGGCCTTGGTGATGTCGCCGAGCTCTTCCTCGAAGGTCCGCGCCAGGCGCCCGCCGATGACGCGTTGAACGCTGGGATCGGCGTGCACGCCGAGGACGTCGGCGTAGCCGTTGGCGAGCTTCTCCCACCCGCCGTCGACCGACCCCGCCAATCGTTCGATCTCTTCGCCCGACTTCTCGTCGAGAGGCTCCTCTTTGATGCTCCGCGCGTAGACCTCCATGGCGCCGGGCACGTCGAGCAGCTTCTCTTCGACCAGCTCTGCGATGCGGTAATACATCGCGAGTCGTTCCGACGGCTCGGTGAGGTGCATGAGCTGCGCTTCGTAGACGCGGTCGAGCTTCTCCCATTCGGCAGCCGCCTGGTAAAGCGGCTCGAGGATTTCGGCGATCTCGACCTGCTTCGTGCCGGCGCCGAAGAGTCGCTCGATGGCTTCGAGCGTCGGCGCGTGTTCGGGCGCAGCGCCGAGCACCTCGCGGTAGGCCGCGATGGCGGAGTCGAGGTCCGCGAGGCGCTGCTCGTAGACCTGCCCCAGGCGATATTTGAACTCGAGGATCTCGTCGGGGGTCTGCCCGATCTCGGCTTCGCGGGCCAGCACTTGAGCCAAATCGCCCCACCGCTCGGTGCGCAAGAAGAGGCGATCCAAGGCGCTCACCGCGTCTTGGTTTTCTTGGTCGGCTCCGAGGACGCGACGGTACCGCGCAACCGCGTTGTCGACGTCGTCGAGCTGCTCCTCGTAGATCCGCGCCGTCCGAAGGGCGAGGTCCACGAGCCGCGCCGGCTCTTCGGCGAGGCGATCGAGCTCGGCATCGTAGAGCTTGGCCACTTGCGGCCACCTATCGCTCACGTTGCCAAGGCGCTCGAGCGAACCGAGCGTCTCCTCGTTGCCGTTGTCGGCAGAGAGCGCACGGGCATAGACGTCGAACGCCGCGTGCACGTCGCGCAAACTATCCTCGTAGAGGCGCGCGACCCGGTGCAGGAGGTCGACCTTCGTCATCGGATCTTCGGAGAAACGAGCCTGGACCTCGAGGACGCTGATGAGCTTGGGCCACTCCCCGCTCGCGTCGTAGATGGGTTCGAGCACCGAGGCAGCGCCGAGCGGATCGCCCCTTCCCGCCTTCAGCCCTTCGAGGGCAGCGAGGGTCGGAGCGTGCGACGGCTCACGCGCTAAAATCTCGCGATAAAGCTCGATCGAACGCGGCACGTCTTCGAGGTGCTTCTCGTAGAGCTCGGCGATGCGGTACTGAAACGAGATCGATTCGTTGGGGTCGTCGCAAAGCTCGGACTCGTGCGTGAGCACGCTCAGGAGCTCTTGCCAGTTTTCCGCCGTTTGATAGAGGACGTCGAGCCGGCCCAAGGCAGTGAGATCGTCGGGATCGAGCTCGAGAACGCGGGCGTAGGTGTCGATCGCTTTGTCGACCTTGCCGAGCTCGTGCTCGAAGACAGCGCCGACCTGGTAGAAGATCCGCTTCTTCTCGTCGACGTCGGCGACGAGATCGGCCTTCTTCGTGTAGACGTTCAGCAGATCTTCCCAACGCGAGAGCGCCAGGTAGAGCTTGACGAGGGCGTCGACGGAGCGAAGGTCTTCCGGATCGCTTTCGAGAATCGTGAGATAGACGTTGATCGCTGCCTCGGGCCGCTCGAGCAGGTCTTCCTCGATTTGCGCGGCCTGGTAGAGCGCGCCCTTCTTGTCTTCGGCGTCCTCCAAAATCTCCGCTTTGGAGCGCGCCCTTCTTGTCTTCGGCGTCCTCCAAAATCTCCGCTTTG
>DATEMX010000496.1:0-2526 GCA_035275365.1 Polyangiaceae bacterium
TTTTTCTTGTTTGCAGCGTTGGTAACAGCGCCAGTGCTCGCCCGCCGTGGAGCCGGGAACTCAAGGCTCATGTCCTCTTGCGTCCGGTACCGGTGGATATTGTCGTTTTGGGCGCTCGGCTGCTCGCTCTCCGAAGAGCCCGAAAGCGTTGCCAATGCGAAGCGCGACGCCACCCAAAGCGAGGCTGCCGAAAACGACGCCGCGGCAGAAGCGGCCAACGACGAACCATGCCCGGAGCGCCCGGCATCGGCGCTTCCTACCGGTGTTCTCGAAATGGCCGTCGAAGTCTACGTGAACGGCAAACCGCTCCGCATGGCCGAGTCAAACGAGCTGTTTGGGCAAAGGTTCATCCCTTCGAACCTTCGTTTCTACATCTCCGACGTGTCGCTCGACGGCGCCGACAGCCGGGGCGTGCGCGCCGAGCTCGTCGGCAAGACGGGCCAAGCCGAGCCCTACGGAACGCACTTCGTCAATGCCGACGATGCGCCGTCGCTCGCGCTGACACTTCGCGCTCCTCCGGGAACTTACAGGGGCATGTCGTTCAATTGGGGCCTTAGCGACGCGTGCAATGCTCGCTCCACCAAAGGCCTGAAGGCGCCGCTCTCGACCGATTCTCAAATGGCATGGCCGCATCTCGTGGGGTTTCTCTTTCTGCGCTACGAAGGGCGCGTCGAAGACCCCGAAGCGGGCCTCCCCGACGGTGGCACGATGATTCTCCCGGCGATTCACATGGGCGGATTGATCGGTCGCATCTCGGCGCCCGTCGTTCACGCCAAGGGGGCGCTCGTCGTGCCCGCGCAGGGCGGAGGCCGCGCCAAACTGCGGCTCGTGATGGACGAGGTGTTTCGAGGCGCCACGGCCGACATGCCGCCGTCCGACGACTTCATCGGTCCGCCCCTGCCCGAGGCGTACGCGGGCGAGCGCCTGCGGCAGACCGCGCCGGATCGCCCCGTCTTCGAGGTCGTGCCTTGAACGCGCCGCGCTTCGCGTGGGTCGCGGCGCTGTCGCTTTCGTGTGGCAGCTCGGCAGCGCCGCCTCGAGCGGATGCCTTGCCCGCTCGCGACGCGGCGAAAGAGCGTAGCTTGATCGACGCGATGGCGCCCCCAGGATTTCCACAAGGGCCCGTGATCCAAGCCGCACCCGACGACAGCCCGCTCACCGAGGCTGGCGCGCGGCTCGGCCGTCGTCTCTTCTACGATCGGCGGCTCTCGCGCGGAGGCGAAGTCGCATGCGCGAGCTGCCACGTGCAGGAGCACGCGTTCTCCGATCCGCGACCGGTGTCCGTCGGCGTGCTCGGTCGAACGGGCACGCGCAACGCGCCGATCCTCGTGAATTTGGCTTGGAGCCATGTCTTCTTTTGGGATGGTCGGGCGACCACGCTCGAAGAGCAGGTGGGGATGCCCATCGAGAACCCGCTGGAGATGGACCTGCCCATCGCCACGGCCGTATCGCTCGTCGGCGATGACGCGAGCTACCAAGCGGCTTTTCTCAATGCCTTCGGCGCGCCGCCCTCCGAGCTGCTCCTGCGTCGCGCGCTTGCGTCGTTCGTGCGAACGCTCGTGAGCGGTGGCAGCCGCTACGATCGCTTTGCCGCGGGGGATGCGAGCGCGCTCTCCGGGGCCGAGCGGCGTGGCGAAGCGATCTTTTTCGGCGAGCAGGGGCAGTGTTTTCACTGCCATCCGCCCGGCGCGACGACCAACGACGGTCTCTTCAACGACGGCACCTATCGCGACGGCGGCGACACGGGTCGGCAGGGCATTACGATGCGGCAGGGGGATCTTGCGCGGTTCAAGGTGCCGGGGTTGCGCAATGTCGCCGTGAGCGCACCCTACATGCACGACGGCTCATTGCCGACGCTCGAGGCCGTCGTCGAGCAATACGACGCAGGCGGACAGGGCCACTCGAGCACCGACCCACTGATTGGGCCGCTCCACCTGTCGAGCGAAGCCAAGGCCGATATGGTGGCGTTCTTGAAGACAATGACCGACGAGGCTTTCTTGAGCGATGCGCGTCTTGGCGCACCCTAGTGCCGCTTGGTCAAAGTCTGGCCCGACTTTGGCCAAGCCCGCGCTTCGCGCGCGGAGGCGGCTTCGCCGCCTGGCACTACTATCCTTTTATCTTCGGGGGCTTCGCCCCGCCCCGCCGGGCTTCGCCCGGAAGGGCTGCGCCCAACTCCCTTCGGGAGGCCCACCCCCAACGGCACCTCCGGCGCCCCATCCACCAGGTTCTCGACGCTCGAATCCGAGGACCCAATTTTCGCCGCGCGGCACTAGGGACTAGGAGGGTCCGCTCCATCGTTCCCAATTTGGCATGCCAAATTGAGAAGTGAAGCAGGAAAGGTCCCCCCGTCGTTCGTGACTTGGCATCCAGGCATGCCCGCATGGCAAGTATCCACGCTCTCGAATCTGGGGGCCGGATTTTCGCAGCGCGGCACTAGCTCCCTAACGGGGCTTACGCCCCATCCCAACTTTCGCTTGTAGGCGACGGGTTTCGCAAGGTTGCAGAAGCGGGGGCGGGTGGGCGAGG
>DATEMX010000497.1:0-2204 GCA_035275365.1 Polyangiaceae bacterium
GCGATCGTCGACGGCTTTCGGCCGAGCGATGGGAAAGAGCGTCCGCTCGCCGAGAGGCCCGAGCTCGATCGCTTCATCTTGTCGGGGCTCGAGAGCCTCCTCGAAGACGTGAACCGCGAGATGGAGGGCTATCGCCTCTACAACGTCGTGCCGCGCCTCACCTGGTTCATCGACGTGCTCACCAACTGGTACATCCGACTTTCGCGGCGCCGGTTTTGGAAGAGCGACGACGACGGCGACAAGGCCGACGCTTACGCCACGCTCTACGAGGTGCTCGTCACGTTCGCCAAGGTGATGGCGCCGTTCATGCCCTTCTTGAGCGAATACGTCTACCAGCACCTCGTTTGCCAGATCGACCCCGGCGCAGCCAAGAGCGTGCACTTCTGTGACTATCCGATGGTGAACCGCGCTCGGATCGACAAGCCGCTCGAAGAGCGCATGGCCATCGTGCGCTCGGTGGTGGGCCTCGGGCGAAAGCTGCGCGACGATCAGAAGCTCAAGGTCCGCCAGCCGCTCGCGTCGCTCACGGTGGTCAGCCGCGATCCCAACGTGGCCCGAGCCGCGTCGGCGACGGCGGCGCTCATCGCCGATGAGCTCAACGTCAAGCGCGTGGAAACGTCGACCGACGAGAGCGCGTTCTGCGCGCTCAGCGTCAAGCCGAACTTCCCAGCGCTCCGCGAGCGCGCCGCCGCCAAGCTGAAGCCCATCGGCGAGGCCTTGAAGAAATGGGGCTTCGCGGAGGTCGCCGATCTCGAAGCAGGGAAGGCGATCGAGGTCGAAGGCGTTCTGCTCACGCCGAACGACGTGCTCCTTACGCGGCTTCCGCTCGCGGGGGCGGTCGTCGCGTCCTTAGGCGCCGTCACCGTCGTGCTCGATCCCGCGCTCACGCCCGAGCTCTTGGCCGAGGGCATCGCGCGCGAGTTCAACAGCGTGATCCAACAGGCGCGCAAGAACGCGGGGCTCGAGGTGAGCGACCGCATTCGCGTGCGCTACCACAGCGATGACGCAGACGTGCTCACCGCGCTCGATCGGCACCGGCAGAGCATCTCGGAGGAAGTGCTCGCCGTCGGCTTCGCGATGGACGACACCGCGGACGAACCGGCTGATCTCAACGGCCACGCCGTACGCTACGCCATCGCCAAGGCCTAATCCCGGCGATCACTCGCGCCATCCCTACGCGTCGTGCTCCCTCGGCGGACGAGCCGTGTGGCCACGACGCATACGCGGGCGCGCGTTCGCCGAGCCAAGCTTCATCCAACGTCGGCGATCGCGGCAAGCGCCGAGACGAGGAGACGCCCCAGAGCGGTCAGCGAGTACTCGACCGAGGGCGGCGTGGTCGGCATGACCGTGCGGAGCACGACACCCTTGGCCTCAAGCTCTCGTAGGCGTTGGCTGAGCACCCGCGCGGAGAGCCTATCAGCCCAGCGTCCAGCGTATAGATGACAAGCCTATCAGTAGCGCACGGGCCACGACGGGCGGTGCTGGCGCGGCGTCGTCGCGGCACCTCGTCGCTCGGGATTTTGCCATTCGAGCAACGTGGCGAAGCCGAGGCTCCGCCAATCGTGCAAATAGCCGCGGAGGATGCCGCGCACCGCGAACCCCGCGCGAAGCTGTGATTGAAGAACGCGGTCGCGTAGCTCGCCGCGGACGACGCGCCGCACGTACTCGTCGGCGGTCATGTCGGTGGCCACGTCGGCGTAGCCCCAGAGCCGTCCGCCCGCGATGACGTGGTCGCAGCGCAGCCGTCGACACGCGTCGAACAGGGCGGCGTAGAGAGCGCGACTCGTCCCGCGTCCCCAAAACGCCGGTGCCACGTAGATGTCGGCGAGGTAGAGGGTACGGCCGGTCGGGTCGTGCCGCTCGAAGGTGCCACCGTCGGTGACGCCCATCCAAGTGTGTTGCGCGAGCGCGTCGATCTTCGGTGGCAAAATTAGCGTGGCCAACGCGCCGGCGACGACGCCATCTTGCTCGGCCACGATCTGTCCTTCGGGAAAGCGTTCGATGTGGCTCTCGAACTGCGCAGCGTCGAAGACGACACCGTCTTCAATGAGGTCTGGGTAGGCCAAAGCGTTGAGTTCGACGAGGCGAGGGACATCCAGGAAAGTGGCGGTTCGAATACGAACGAAGCCATCGAGAGAGTTCATCCTAGAAGGCTGGCATGCCGCCCCCGTGCCAGACAACCAAGCCCATCCTTCGGGGCCCGC
>DATEMX010000498.1:0-5002 GCA_035275365.1 Polyangiaceae bacterium
TACCGCCATTTCGAGCGCTTGGGATACGTCGTCTACATCGGCGGCGTGGTCTGCCTGATTTTGGTGTTCATCCTGGGGCGTGACATCCGCGGTTCGGCGCGGTGGATCGTGGTCGGCAGCTTTCAGTTTCAGCCGAGCGAATTCATGAAGCTCGCCCTCGCCATCGCCCTCGCCAAGTTCTTGCACGACGACCCGCGAGGCGAGGGTCGCACGTTGAAAGACCTGGTGATCCCGGCGCTGCTCACCATCATTCCCGTCATTTTGATCTTGCGCCAGCCCGATCTCGGCACGGCGATCATTCTCATGCTCGTCTTCGCCAGCGTGGCCTCGCTGATGAGGCTCCGGTGGAGGAGCGTAGGCGCGCTCGCCCTCGGGCTAGGCGTGATCTTCCCCCTGGCGTGGACTTACGGGCTGAAGGACTACCAAAGGCAGCGCATCACTTCGTTCTTGAACCCCGAGGCCGACCTCCGGGGGGCGGGGTGGCAGGCGCACCACGCGCGGGTCGCCATCGGCAACGGGGGCATCTTCGGCCAGGGCTACATGCGCGGAACGCAGAACCAGTTCAAATTCTTGCCTGACCAGTACAGCGATTTTCCGTATCCCGTGTTCGCCGAAGACTGGGGATTCGTCGGGGGAATCGTGCTCCTCGGGCTCTACTGTTTTCTCAGCATTTGGGCGATTCGCGTAGCGTCGCAGTCCAAAGACAGGTTCGGGGCCGTGCTCTCGGTCGGCGTGGGGGCGATGATCTTTTGGCAGGCCTTCATCAACCTCGGCATGGTGCTAGGGCTCCTGCCGGTGGTCGGTGTGCCGCTGCCGCTCTTCTCGTCGGGCGGCTCGTCGGTGCTGACGATGCTCATGGGGATCGGGCTTCTCATGAACGTGTCGATGCGCCGTAACTACTTCGCGCCCATACGGCGCGGCGATCTGCTGGTGCGCTGACCCCTCCCCCGCTGCCACGCGATCGACGATCTGGCTGGGTGCGCCTTGATTTTGGGGGGGCCTGGATTTCAGAAAACGTTGCGGTGTACCGGCGTCGTCCGAGAGACCTGCCTGCCCGGATGAACCTCAACCGCTCAGCAACCTGGCCCCCTACCAAGGCACCGCTGGCGCTGCGAGTGCCCAACGAAGGCAGGCGACACGCCTGCGTACCCAAAAACGTCGTCGGGGTTTTTGTTGTACGAAAACCCCACATGCAGTGGTCGTTCATGGGTCGGCACCACTACATGTAGTATTTTTGTATAACAAAAAATGGCGCGTCGAATCGGACGGCCCCCGGGGGCTCGTCTCCTCGGGGCCGCCAGTGTCGGGATAGGCACTACCGTCTCTGTCATCCCGACCGGCCCCTTGGCCGGCGCTTGGGGGCCCGAAGGGGCGGCTGCCCGCGGGCTTGGCGATGACGGAATCGGCTCGCTCCGCGTCGGTAGGTGAGAGGCGCGCACCGGACTACCTAGCACTACTGCCGCAGACTTTGGCAGGAGCAGATCACGATCATCTGGCTGAGACCCAACGTAAAATACGGCGAGGCTGTCGGAATCACCTAGTTCGGACCGAACGAGCCGCCACCCTTTTTGCCGCTCGAGCTAAGAGCACCCAAATCTGCTGTTTGGTCAGTCCTTGAGTGGGCGTATGCTCGCTCCGACGATCAATCTGGCAGCGAAAATTCTGCGACAGTAGTGTTAGACAGCACGAATGAGCGTTGTCTCGCTCGGCGAAAAGGATAGCCTCGAAGGTTCGGGCCTCTCTCCTTGGAGACACGAACATGACGCGAAAATGGGTAGGCATCGCTGCGTATGGGGCGGCGGTCTCGTGGGCCGTGGCTTGCGGCGGCGGAGCTTTTTCGGCCGACGATGGGGCGCGCGATGCCGGCGGTCTGGCGACCGGTTCTACTTCGCCGAGCACGACGACCACCGGCGCTACGAGCACCGGCGGTGCGAGTGGGGTCGGGGGGAGCGGGGTCGGCGGCAGCACGGGCAACGGGAACGCGGGCAATTCGTCTGGAGCGGGAGGCGGCGGTCAAGCGGCCGGTGGCAGCGGTTCGGGCGCTCTGTTCGACGCAAGCGTCGTCGACGCGCTCGGAACCGATGCGCGTGACGGCGGCTCGTCACAAGACGTGCGAACCATCGACGCGAGTATGGGAGCCGGGGGAGCCGGCAACACGGGTACCGGGGTCACCGGCGGAACAGGCGGAACAGGCGGAGCCAATACTGGCCAAGGTGGCCATGCTGGCGGCGCGACGACGAGCGGCGGTGGCTATTCGGGCGCGGGCCAAGGTGGCTATGGCGGCGGCACGACGACGAGTGGCGGCGGCTATTCGGGCGCGGGCCAAGGTGGCTACGGCGGCGGCACGACGACGAGCGGTGGAGGCCATTCGGGTTCGGGTCAGGGTGGTTACGGCGGCAGCGGTACGGCGACGACGGGCGCGGGCGGATCGTGCGGCCAAGTCGAGCAATGCTGCGGTTGCCCGATCGTCGCGCCACGAGCAGCGGTCATTCCGCCCGCGTGTTGCGTGTACTGCATCCAGTGTCCGCCGCCCATCGAGTGACGCGCGGGCTGCACCTTGGCAGGGGCGCCTGGAGGTCGTCAATCCATCGCAAAGAGCTCGTCGAGATCGCTCTTCGTGAGCTTCTTGGCGCCGCCCGCGTCTTCGGTGAGCACGCTCGACACAAGCTCGCGCTTTTTGGCCTTGAGCTGCAGGATCTTCTCTTCGATGGTGCCGGCGGCGACCAAGCGATAGGCAGTGACGACCTTGGTTTGGCCGATGCGGTGCGCGCGGTCGGTGGCCTGATCTTCGACCGCCGGATTCCACCAGGGATCGAAGTGGATGACGGTGTCGGCCGCCGTCAGGTTGAGGCCGGTTCCACCCGCTTTCAGGCTGATCAAGAACACCGTGCAGCCCGGATCGGTCTGGAAGTGATCGACGCGCTCGGCGCGATCTTTCGTGGAGCCGTCGAGGTACTCGTACGTGACGCCGTCCTTGTCGAGCGCGTTCTTGATGAGCTGCAGCATGCTCACGAACTGGCTGAACACGAGCACCTTGTGGCCGCCCGCTTCGCATTCTTCGATGAGCTCGCGCAGCGCCATGAGCTTGCCCGAGTCGTCGTCGGCGAAGGGGCGGGGAAGGCCGAGGAGGCGCGGATCGCAGGCCGCCTGGCGAAGCCGCGTGAGCCCCGCCAAGATCTGGATATGCGCGCCGCCCACGCCGAGTCGCTCGACGTCGCCCATGACCTGCGCGCGCACCTCGCGCACGATTTGCCCGTAGAGCGCTTTTTGCTCGCCGGCTAGATCGCAGATCTGATCCATCTCGATCTTCTCGGGGAGATCTTTGGCGACCTCCTGCTTCGTGCGGCGGAGAATGAACGGGTGAATGGTGGCCCTAAGGCGGGCGGCGGTCTTGTGATCGCCGTCGCCGATGGGACGCGCGAAGCGCTCTTCGAATTTGTTGAGCTGCCCGAGCAAGCCAGGAGAGACGAAGTCGAAGATCGACCAAATCTCCGAGAGGCGATTCTCGATGGGGGTGCCGGTGAGCGCCAAACGGCGCTTGGCCTTGAGGCGCTTGGCTGCGGCGGCCGTGGCCGACATGGGGTTCTTGATGTGCTGCGCTTCGTCGAGGATGGCGTAGGAGAGGTCGAGCTCCTTCAGCATTTCTTCGTCGCGACGAAGGAGGGCGTAGCTCGTGATGATGACGTCGGCCGTTTCGAGCTCCTCGGCCTGCTCTTTGCGCTGCTGCCCGTGCCAGAGCGCCACCGAGAGCGTGGGAGCGAAGCGTTCGATCTCGCGCACCCAGTTGGTGACCACGCTGGTGGGCGCCACGATGAGCGCCTTCACGTGCTTCTCTTCCTGCTTGACCGCGAGCAAGAGGGCGATCGTTTGCAGCGTCTTGCCGAGGCCCATGTCGTCGGCGAGCACGCCCCCCGAGCCGATGTCGTGGATGAACTTGAGCCACGAGAGGCCCTGCTCTTGGTAGGGCCTCAGCGTGCCCTTCAAACCGCGCGGCTTCTTGGTCGATTCGATCTCGTCGATCGACTGGAGTTTCTTGAAGAGATCGCGCGTGGTCGCGGGGACCAATGCTTCGCCCGCGTGCCCGAGGAGTTCTTGCAACCTGCCGGCCTGCGAGAGGGGGAATCGCCCGTTTTTCCCGGCTGCCATCATGAGCTCGACTTCGCGATCGAGCATGGCCTTCACGTTGGCCGGATCGAAGGCAGCGAACGAGCCGTCCTCGAGGCGCACGTACTTCTTGCCCTCGGCGAGGCACCGCGCGAGCTCCTCGCGAGACACGGCGACGCCGTCGGCTTCGAACGTCAGCTTGAGCGACAGCCAATCCATGCCCGAAGAGACGCGCGCGTGTGCGGCGATGGGCTTGGACCGCACCTGGGTGTCGACGAGGTCGTCGGGCACGAACAAATCCCAATCGTCGGGCAACGAGCCGATGCCCTCGGACCAAAACTTGATGGCTTGCTCGCCGGTGGCGATGAAGTATTGGCCGGTTTCGTCGGGCCGGAGACCGAGAGCCTTGAGCCGCTCGGCCGCCGCTTGCTGCGCGGCGATGTCACAGCGGATGCAGCGCGCGCGCTTTTGCCCTTCTTCCGGCGGCTTGATGATGACCGGAGGGGAGATGCCGTCGGCGCGGACGGCCACTTCGGTGTCGCGGTAGGCCGCGATGAGCGTGACGTGGGCTTCGATGAGCGAACCGCCGGCCCGCATGCGAAAGGTCGGCTCGAGATCGACGACGTCGGCCACCTGGCTGAGCTCGGGCAACTGGGCGCCGACCTCGAGCGCGACGCGCGGAAGGCCGTCCATGATGACCTGCACGAGCTCGCCGACGGGCTCGGCGATGGTAGGCGAGCGCAGAAGGCGCGTGAGCGACGAGGGCGACGTGCGTTTGTCGATGGGGCGCGCGATGCCTTCGGAGGTGTCGATGTGCCACCCCGGCGCGCCTTCGTACCACCCGCCTTGCAGGAGCGAGAAACGCCGCTTGTCGCTCGGCCTTTCGAAGCTCACCTTG
>DATEMX010000499.1:0-4970 GCA_035275365.1 Polyangiaceae bacterium
CCGACGCATCGCAGTCGCCGGACAGCAGCGTGGCCTGCTTCGCCGAAGAGGCTGCCGACGCGGGTGAACCGGGGCTCGATGCCATCTGCAAGGGGCTGCCCTACGCCGCTGTCGTTTGCCCCGCCGACGCCGCCGGCGACACGCGTCCCGTGGGCGTGCAGGTGTGCGACCATCTGTTCAAGCTGGGCGATCTCAAAGCCAGTGCGGCCAAAGAGATCGGCGATTGCCTGAAGGCGCTCGCCAACGGGCCGGGCGCGTGCACCAAAGAACACGACGACGCTGCCGACGTCTGTTCCCGCACGCTCTTTGCGCGCAGCGCGTGCACGGTTCCGAGCGAGACGATCGACGGTGGCTCGAGCGCCGGGTGCGCGCAAATCGTGGCGACCTGCGCCGACGGTGGCGCCCCGGTGAAGCTCGAAGACTGCAACCGGTTGCTCGGCCCGTGGAGCAAGAGCACGCGGCGAGACATGATCGAATGCTATTTCGATCCCGACACCGCCGATCCCGGCACGTCGTGCGCCGAGAAGTTCGAGTCCAACTGCGTCGATCCTCTTTAACCTCATCGTGCCCCCTCTCGGGAAGTTCGTCATTCACGAACGCGAGTTTCCCGAGGGAGGGCTCGAGACGACGGAGCTCGAAGTCGCGGACGGCAGGCTATGGCTCAGCATCGATCCGGCCGGGAGCCGGGTCGACGTTCCGCTCGTGTGGCTCGACGCCGTGATGAAACGCTACGGTCGGCCACTCGAAGACGGCTTGGCGGTGCGTGGGCCCGAGCTTTCGCCCGGCGACGGGCGTCGCTTGGTGCTCTTTCGGTACAAGGCCGGCTACGACGTTATCGCCAAGGACTATGTCCTCTACGAGCGGCCGGGCGAAGAGCCGGTGGCTGCGCTCGCCACGGCGGTTACTGCGGCGCTCGGGTATTTGCTCCGCTCGGGGGATTGACAGGCGCAAAGCCGAGGCTCAGCTTGCTGGCTGCGGGCCTTCGGGCAGCTAACCCGTATTCCTCATCCCGGCGGCGATACCGTTGACCGTCAAGAGCAGGGGGCGGGTCGCCAGCGGATCGCCGGCGCGCTTGCGGCGCACGAGCTCGACCTGGATGAGGTTGAGCGGGTCGACGTAGGGGTTGCGTAGCCGGATCGACTGCTGCAGCGTGGGATTGCGATCGAGCAGCTTGCGACCGCCCGTCAGGACCTTCACCCAGTGCTTGGTCTTCTCGTGCTCGGCGCGGATCGCGGGCCAGATGTTCTTTTTGATCTCGGGCCGCGCCAAATCGGCGTAGCGGCTGGCGATCCCGAGGTCGGTCTTGGCCACCACCATCTCGACGTTGTCGAGCACCGTGCGAAAGAACGGCCACTCGCGGGCCATCTCGACGAGCAACCGCCGCTTCTCGTCGGTGTCGCACACCTCCTCGAAGGCGCTGCCCACGCCGTACCACGCGGGGAGAATCGCGCGCATTTGCGTCCACGCGAAGACCCACGGGATGGCGCGCAGCGACTCGAGCCCGCCGGCGGCCCGTTTGCTCGGGCGCGATCCAATGGGAAGCTGCGCGATCTCTTCGAGCGGCGTGGCCGCGAAGAAGAACTCGGGAAAATCGGGGTTTTCCCAGACGAGCGAGCGGTACGCACGCCGACCGGCGTTACCGAGCTCTTCGAAGAGCGCGATGTACCGCTGTTCGGCTTCGGGCGGCGCTTTTTCGTGCGCGTCGAGGGTGTGGAGCAGCGCTCCCCCGATGATGAGCTCGAGGTTGCGAAGCGCCAGCTCGGGCCGTCCGTATTTGTGATCGAGCGCTTCGCCTTGTTCGGTGGCTTTGTATTGGCCGTTCACCGTTCCGCTCGGGAGCGCCAAGATAGCTTGTTGCGAGGGGCCCCCACCGCGGGCGACCGTCTCGCCGCGCCCGTGGAAGATGCGCAGTTTGATGCCCGCTTCCGCGGCGATGGCGGGCAACGTCTCTTGAGCTTGGCGCAGTGCCGCGCTCGCGGCGAGTAGGCCGACCTCTTTGCCGGAGTCGCTGTAGCCCACCATGATTTCCTGTACGCCGCGCTGGGCGAGATGCGCGCGGTAGACCGGGTCTAAGAGCAGCGCACGCAAGATGCGCGGACTCTCTTGCAGGGCCTTCAGCGTTTCGAAAAGGGGAACGATGTCGAGGGTGACGGCTTTCGTCGCGTCGTTCAGCACGTTGGCGTGCCGCGCGCAAGCGAGGGCGGCCAACAGATCCTCGGCGCTTTCGGTCATCGAGAGTATGAGCGTGCGGCAAACGATTTCGCCGCCGCGACGCTGCGCCACGGCCACGCGCTCGAGCGTGGCCAGAAGGCGCTTGGAGCCGTCGGTGGGCGAGCCCTCGCCGCGAACGACGGCGAGCGCCGAGCGCGCGTCCGCCGCCGGCGTGCGCATTTCGAGCTCGGCGATTTGGAAGCCGAGCGCCCGCACGCGCTCGAGGAGCGCCGTGGCCTCTGCTGCGCCGGCCGCGTGGGCCTGCTTCTGGCTATCGGCCACGAGGGCCAGATCGGCTTCGAGCGCCTCGGGTGCGCCGTACGCGAACGCGGGGGGATCGCTGAGCGGCTCTCGCCGCCGCGCGCGCTCTCGCTCGTCCTCGACGTGCGCGAGCGACGCCGCCAAGCGCGCCTCGATGAAGCGAAGCTTGCGCCGCCACGGCTCGCCCTCGGTGCGCGACTGCTCGCCTTGGGCGACGTCGGGCATCGCCGTGCGATCACGCTCGAGCGAGGCGAGGAGCTCGGCGCTGGGCTTGGCATAGCGGCTCGACTGCGAAAGCGTGGCGCCCAAGCCACGAACGGCGGTGAGCAGCCTTCGGAGGCCGCGCGCCCGGTAGGCGCGGATGGCATCGTCGAGCACGTCGGGCGTCACGAAGGGGTTGCCGTCCATGTCGCCTCCCACCCACGAGTGAAGGCGAATGGGGACGCGTGTGACGTCGAGCTTCTCGCCGTAGGCCCGCTCGAACGCGCGCGCGAGCTTTTGGGAAACCTGCGGAAACAGATCCCACAGGACTTCTTCGATGTACCAGACGACGTTCTTGACCTCGTCGCCCACCGTGGGCCGCTCGCGCCGCACCTCGTCGGTCTGCCAGAGCGTGGCGATCTCCTCTTTGATCTGGCGCGCGCTGTCTTCCTTTTCCGGCGCCGTGAGGTTGCAGCGGTCGTAATGTTCGAGGACGTGCGAAATTCGGTAGAGGTTCTGCAAGACCGTGCGCCGCGTGGCTTCGCTCGGGTGCGCCGTGAGCGTGAGGGTGACTTCGAGCGAGAGGATCGCTTCGCGGGCTTTTCCGGCGGGGACCCCTGCCTTCTTGGCGGTCATGAGAATGGCGGCGACCGATCCGCGCTGGGGCGCGCCATGGACGAGGCTCGCGTGTGCGCGTGCGCGGCGAATGCGATGGTGTTGCTCGGCCAAATTGACGAGGCGAAAGTAGACCGAAAACGCGCGGATGACGGGCTCGGCCTTCTCCGATGGCAGATCGGCCAGCGTTTCGAGGAGCGCCTTGGCGGCGTCGCCGCGCTCTTCGCGCGGACCTCGGCGTCGCGAAATCGCGAGCTTGCGAATGCGCTCTTCGAGCAGGAACAAGTCGCCGCCCTCGAGCTCGATCAAGACTTCGCCTAGCAACCGGCCCAACCACCGAACGTCGCGCCGGAGGGGTCGGTCGACCTCGCGCCGGCGATTGTGAGATTTGTTGCGAGCGGACATGAGACGCTTCTGCCACATTTCGCTCGAGACGGGGGAGCTTGACAGCAGGCCACGTCGGCAAATACTGCGCGTGTCCAAGGCGTTCGCGGCGGTGCGAGGGGACTCTGGCGCCAGGGTACTGGGCCAGAAACGATGATGAAACCAAAGCATTCCCGTCGGCGCCTTGAAAGAAGTGCTCCCGCAACTACTCTCGACGGACACTAATTTGGCGAGCATGTACCGCGGGCGCTTTGCTCCGTCTCCGACGGGTGACTTGCACCTGGGATCGGCGGCGTCGGCGCTCATCGGCTGGTTGGCGGCGCGGAGCGCGCGGGGAACCTACGTATTGCGCGTCGAGGACATCGACACGCCGCGGGTTCGCGCAGGGGTCGAGGCGCGGCAACTCGACGATCTCCGTTGGCTCGGTCTCGATTGGAACGAAGGGCCCGACGTTGGCGGACCTCGGGGGCCGTATCGTCAATCGGAGCGCACGGCACTCTACGACGACGCGCTCACGCGGCTCGCAGCGCAAGGGCTTACGTACTTGTGCGACTGCTCGCGTGCGGAGATAGCGCAGATCGCCAGTGCGCCGCACGTTGGTGACGAGGGGCCGCGCTACCCGGGCACGTGCCGCGACCTCGGCATGCGCGCGCGCGAATGGAAGCGCGCGCCGGCCGTGCGCCTTCGCGTCCCCGCCCGCGCCGTCACCGTTCGCGATCGCTGGCAAGGCGTGTTCACCGAAAACGTGTTGGAGACGGTGGGCGATTTCGTGCTCCGTCGCGGCGACGGCGTGTACGCCTATCAATTGGCGGTCGTGGTCGACGACTTGGCCATGGGCATTACCGAAGTCGTGCGAGGCGTCGATTTGCTCGGCTCGGCCGCCAGGCAGGTGCTCTTGGCGGAGCTGCTTGGGCAGGGCGCGCCGGCCTACGCACATCACCCCATGGTCGTGGGCGAAAGCGGCGAGCGGCTCGCGAAGCGTGCGCCGGGCGTGACGCTGCGTGACTATCGTGGCGATGAGAACGGTTCGCGCAGGGTCGTGGCGATATTGGCCGCGGCGCTCGGCCTCGAATGCCACCCCGCCCCTTCGCCCGGCGATTTGCTCGGACGCTTCGTTTCCGATCGGATCCGCGGCCAACGCGTCGTTCGCGTCGTGCCGCCCTAGTCCCCTGGATCTTTGATTTCTACCAAAAGTCCCACTCATTGCCCGTGCACCTGCTGCTTGCGCAGGCCGAAGTGACGCATCCTGTTCGCGGCATGTCATCAGTAGATCGGGACCGAATACTTATGGCATGAAT
>DATEMX010000500.1:0-10456 GCA_035275365.1 Polyangiaceae bacterium
GTCGCTGAGCCTCTCGCCGTCAGGTAGTAGCGCCGCTTGTCGGGCCGTGAGTGTTTGCCCGCGCCTTCGGCAAGGTTCAAGACGATCGACGTCGAGGCCCGCGTCAACTGGTCAGCCAAGTGGCTGCGTCCTCGCGGCAGCCTCTCGATCACATCGTTCGCAAATACAAGGAATTCCAGCGATAGATGGTACACATCCAGTTTCTCGTGATCAAGCTCCACTCCGTCCTATCGGCTCCTCCTCGCAGAAGTTGCTCACCTTCCGTGTACGGGCACGGGCACGGGTACCAGAATTCAGGGACACGCCCTAGCTCAAGATCCGAGCGCGCGAGCCGTACGTGAGGTCGATGGGGGCTTCACCCGTGACAGCACAATCCCCGATGGAAATAGAAACTTCGGCGACGGTCCTCCCGCCCGAGCTCGTCAACACGCTCGACCGGCGCATCGCCGACGGGACGCTGGACTTGCCCCTTTTGCCGGAAGCAGCGGCGATGGTCCTCTCTATGTCGAAGGACGACGACTTCGACCAAATCGAGCTCGAGGCGACGGTGAAGCGCGATCCCGCCATGGCGGCGCACCTCTTGCGCCTCGCCAACTCCGCCATGTTCGCAGCGCGCATTCCCATCGTGTCGCTTCGGCAGGCCATCGGCAGGTTGGGGGCCTACCAGCTTCGCCAGATCGCCCTCATGTTCTCCTGCCAAACGCGGGTCTTCAAGATCCCCGGCTGGGAGACCGAGATCCGCAAGAAGTTCGTGCACTCGCTCACCTGTGCCGTCTATGCAGAGGAGGTGGCGCGCCTCGCGCAGATGAACCCCGAAGAATCTTTTTCGGCGGGCCTCTTGCACGACGTCGGCTACCCGGTGCTCTTGCAGGCGATCGTCGACATGCAGCGCAAGTTCCACGTTTCGTTGGATCGCCACGTTATCCGAGAGTGTGCCTCGGCTCGCCACGCCGCGGCCGGGGGCCAGTTGGCACGTGCGTGGCTTCTGCCGCCGCGCCTCGTTTCGGTCATCACGCAGCACCACGAACCGAAGACCGCAGGCGAGATGAAGCGGAGCTCGTGCCTCGTACACCTCGCCGACGAGCTCGCGCGCGAGCTACTTGGCGAAGCGCCGGAAGAAGGTCAGCCTCCGTTCGACCCCTCCGTGCTCGGCGTATTGGGGATCCCCGAAGCGGCCGTGCAGGGTCTCCGTGAGAAGACGCACGAAGTGGAATCACTCGTACGCGATTTGTCGTGATCCGAAAATTCGTACGCAACTCGGGCGCCGGTGGGGCCGAGGTGCAGGCATACGGAGGAGATCATGCCCAATCCCATCGGTGTGCGCGAGCGCGACGACGCGTGCTACGGATACGACGACTCACCGCGCGGTGAGAAGCTCACCAGCTCGACCGATCCCGCGCTGGCCGCCTGCTTCGGACCCGCGACGCCCGAGGTCGAAAAGGCAGCGACGCCGTCGAAGACGCCGCCCGAAGGTTGCGCGGTGACTCCCGACTATTACACGCTTTCGTTCGGCGCTTCGGTCGGCATCGGTTCGGCCGTTTCCGGCACCATCGATCGCTACGGCCACATCTACGTGGCGGGCGGCGGTGGTCTCGAGTCGCCCGGCATCGGAGGCTCGCTCATGGGCGGCTACCTTCGCGATCCGGAGCATCCGTGCGAGGCACCCAGCGAGGAAACGCTGCGCACGTTCTTCAACGGCCCTTCGCGAACGGTGGTCGAGATCTTGGGGGTGGGCGTGGGCACGACGGCGTCGTCGGGAATGGAGAGCATCGAGATTGGAATTGGTTCGCCGCAGGTCGCCTACGTGAAGCAGGTGGGCGCAGAAGTTCACCGCGGCGCGAGCGAAGCGGGAGAGCAGCGATGAGCGTCGTGCTCTTCGCGCTGGGCAATTGGCTCTGCCTACTCGTCTATGCCGTGCATGCCGCGCGAGATCCCGCCGGCTTCGTCGCTGCGCGACGGGCGTTTCTCAGCGACGCCCCCGTCTCGTTCGGCGACATGAAGATCGTGCGCGCACTCGTTGCCATGGCCGTGAGCGTCGGGCTCTTCGCCGCCTATGCCGCCGACAGCCCGAGGTTCGGATGCGTCGTCGTCGGTGCCAGCGTGGTTCTCTGGCTCGTGTGTGAGGTCCTCGTTCGGCGCGGCGAGAGCGGCGTCAAAACGTATGCGGTCATGCGTCTCCAGGGCGTCGTCGCCGTGGGGATGGCCATCTGGGCGTTCAACACGGACGACCGCGTTGGAGGCGTCGTCATCCTTGCCGTGGGTCTGACCATGATCGTCTTCCCGCGCGCTTGGTCGAAACTCATGCTGCGGCGCTCGGAGGAACAAGAAGTTCGCACCACGCGCTGGACGGCGAAAATGGCGGCTTTTGCCGCGGCGCTCATGACTTGTGCGCTCTTGTGGATTCTCTTGCGATACTACATCATCGCCTGAGCGACGAGCTCTTCGATCGAGCTCTCGTCCTCGATACCGGTGCGGATCGCCACGACGTTGCCCCGAGCGTCGATGACCACGAGCGTCGGCAAGTTGGTTACACCGTAGCGACGCGCCACCTCGTCGCCGTCGTCGTAAACGATGGGATACGAGAGGCCCTTCTTCTTCACGAACTGGGGGGCGAGGCCAGGCTGATCGCTGGTGTTGACGCCGATGATCACGAGCCCCTTGCCCTGGTGCTTGCGGGCAACGCGGTCGAGGATGGGAGCCACGATTTGGCATGGCTCGCACCACGTCGCCCAAAAATCCAAGATGACGGCCTGCCCCTTCAGATCGTGGAGCTCCAGCCTGTCGCCGCTCGACCCGTTGCTGATGACGCCGAGCGCGAAGTCCGGTGCGGGGTGACCCACGAGCGTGGGGCTCGGAAAGATGCGCGGCAAGATGGCAAAACCGAAAAGGACGCTCAAAGCGGCGAGCGCCACGATGGTGGGATAGAGGATCTTGCCGGAATAAAACTCGCGTTCTGCCATGGGCGCCGGAGCAGGTTAGCACCGCGAAATGACCGAGCATGATTTAGTGAGAGCTTCCCGTGATGCGGGAAGCTCTGTCGGCAAAGCCGCGCGTTTCGTGCGCTGCTCGCGACGCCGCGCTCGAGGCGCGAGGAATGCGGATGCGAAAGCGTGCGCCGCCGAGCGGGCTCGGCGCCGCGTCGACGGCGCCCCCGTGTTCGACGACAATTTTCTTTACGATGGCGAGGCCGAGTCCCGTGCCATCGGCTTTGGTGGTCACGTAAGGATCGAAGACCGACTCACGCATGGCTTCGGGGACACCCGGACCGTCGTCGTCGATCCAGAGGACGAACGAGTCGTGCTCGAGGGTGACGCCGACGTCGATACGGCCCGTGGCCTTTTGCGACAAGACGGCCTGCATCGCGTTGCGGAGCACGTTGGAGACCACTTGGTGGAGCATCTGCCGATCGAGGTTGGCCGGCATGGGGGCGTCGGGGATGTCCCAAGTGATGGCGATGCGCTCTTTGGGGCCGGCCTCCGCGCCGAGGGTGGCGTCGGCTTTTCTGGCGAGCTCCTCGCGAATGAGATCGGCGTGGCTCTTTTGGTCGCGCAAGAAATCGCCGAGGTCCGATTCGCTCAGATCGGCGCGGGGAAGGCGCGCGAAGTCGCTGAACTCGCCCACCAGGCGCCGCAGCGTTCCCACCTCTTCTTCGACGATCTCGAGGGTCGCATCGACGAGCTTGCGAAACTTGGGATCGGCGCCGTCGTACTTGCGGTGGCACTCTTCGACGGCGAGGAGAATCGGGGTGAGCGGATTTTTGATCTCGTGCGCGAGCCGTCGCGCCATCTCTTGCCACGTGCTCATGCGTTGCAGGAACTCGACGCGCGCGCGGTTGATTTCGACCTCCGATAACATGCGGTTGAACCCGCGCGAGAGATCGGTGAGCTCGTCGTTGCCTGTTTCGGGCACGCGCACCGTGAGGTCGCCCGCCGCGACGGCTTGCGTGGCGAGCGCGAGGGCGCCGATGCGGTTGGTCACACTGCGAGCGAGGAGCGACGCGAGCGCGACGGCCACCACGATGGTGATGACCAAGATTGCCGCGAAGGCCTTGAGATCGGCGAGCTTGAGATTCCCCTTGTTGCTCTCGATCTGATGAAAGAAGGTCACGAACTCGCTCGCCTCCTTGAGCTCGTCGAAGCGCGCGCGGGGTGTAGCGAACACGGCCACGAGCTCGGGCGAGTCGCCGTCGCCGAGGGGCCGCCGCACCTCGAGGGCGCGCTCGGTCGCTTCGACTGGCCGTCCGCGATCTTTGCTTCCGAGGATGCTCCCGTCGGGGAGCGCGATGCTGAGCGAGACGAGGTTCGGATAGCGCGCAAAGACGGCCTCGAGCTCTTCTTGCACCGACGGCGGGTGACGCAGCACGACGGCGGCGCGGAGCGGCTCGCGGGCGGCAATGGCGTCGGCTTGGTGCCGCATGCCGTCTTTCAGCGCCTTGGCGAGATCTTGGTAAACACCGAGTCCCCGATCGAGGTGCTCGCTCACCTCGGGCGTGAACGTGAAGGCTTGACCGAGGGCCTGGTTGACGAGCGAGCTGGCGAAGTAGACGGCGACGATGAGCGGAACGACGGCCGTGAGGACGATGGCAAACGCCAGTCGGCGCTCCGTGCGGCCTAGGATCGCCATCACCTGGTATTTATCGCCATTTTCGCCAAAGAGACAAGATGAGCCCGAGCGAATCCGACCGCCTGCTCAGCGCTTCGACGAGGACTTTGGCCCAAACGGCGGCGTCGGCGGCGAGGGGACTCACGAGCGAGCCCTTCATGGGGGTCACGATGACGTCGCGCACGACCAGAGCGCGCAGCCAGGCGGCCCAGGAGCCGCTCCGCTGCAATCCCTGGAAGATGCCGAGCTCCGAAAAGCACCCGAAGGCGATGGGGCCGAGCACACTTTGGGCGGCCGCGAGCGCGTAGCGGTAGTCGCGGCGAAAATCGCCCGAGAGGATGCCGAGCTCGCGTCGCAATTCGTCGGGCCCCGCGATGCGGCTAATCCCCCCTGTTTGCCGCTCGACGGCGATGCTCGTGAAGAGCTCGCCCTCGTGGAAGAGAGCAATGAGTACGAGGTGTCCGACGGGGTAGAGGGCTTCGATGGTGTTGCCGAAGAGCGGCATCTGCGGGAGCGAAAATCGATCTAGCCGATTGGGCCAGATCTCGATGATCCCGGCCCCGGCGAGCTCGCGCACGATGTCGAGCAAAAGGCGCGCCTGGGCGGCCAGGTCGTGCTCCGCGCGGCTTCGCGCGCCGAACCGCTCGGCGATCTTCTCGAGCCCCCCCGCGGGCGCCGCGACCACCCAGCTGGCGTCGTGCTTGGCGGCGAGCCTGGGCAACGAGGCCGGCCACGATTCGCCGTCCTTTTCGATGCGTCCGCGGGTGGTGTGCAAGATTTTGCGGACGCGGCCGCGCGCATGAATGACCAAGAGCCCGCCGCTCGGTCTCGAACGGCCGGCATCGAGGGACGTCGATCCGGTTGACGGGCTCTTCCAAACACCGAGCAGCCGCGACCAATCATCGGTCGTCCACCCGTCGAAACGCGCATCCTTGGTGAACATCCGCGCCGGGAACCTAGTACATCTTCAATCAATCCTGGTAGGAAAGCGACCGAGTGACCGCGTCTCCGTTGTCTCCCGAGCGCCTGTTCGAGCGCTACTTTTGGCCCCTCTATCCGGAGGAGGCGCGCCGCGACTTGACCGCCGCGCGGCAAACCGACGCCAATCCCGCCAAAAACCCGAGCGTCTCGCGGTCGCTCGATGAGATCGCTGACACCTTCGCGACCATGGCGCCGCATGCGCTCGGCCGAGCCACCTTGGAGCTCGACGATTCCGACGCCTCGGTGCACCGGCTCTCGGCAGCGATCGATCGGGGCCACCGCGATCGATGGATGAACGAGATCGCCCCCGACGGCGCGCCGATCTTGTCGCATTTCGTCGTTCACGGCGCCGTCTACGTGGGGCGGTGCGCCGTTCGGAACCACGAGGGAAGGTGGCTCATGCGCCGGCCGCTCTGGGAGTCGCTCGTGCGGCTTCGCTCCGCCGCGGGCGAGGGAGATCTAGCGATCTTCCATTGGTGGCTGAAGTCGCTCTCCGACGCCGAGATCGATCGGCACACGCTGTCGGACCGCTACCGCGCTCACGTCGAAGAGCCGCGCTTTCGACCCGAGACGATGGCGCCCATCATCGCCGAGCCGCGCCGTATTCCGCGCCTCGCGAAGGTCCGGTACGACACGCTGCACAAGCACCTCGCCGCCCACCTGCCCGAGATGAAGGACCTCGGGCGCGATTTTCCTTCGGCCGCGCGCTTCGCCGAGCTCGGATTTCGTCACCTCGACTTCGTCTGGCTGGGAGGCACGCGCATGCTGCTCGCGTTCGGGCCGGCCAAGGACGGCGTTCATCTCTTCTGGCTCGATCGCGCCGGTTTCGTGAAGGCTGCGTTCTATCCGGGCGCTCGCGCCGATTGCGAAGTGAAGCTCGAAGGGGACACGCTCGAAATTGCCGTCGTTTCGGGCGGCGTCCGTTCCGAGAGCGTTGTCCTCTGGTGGGGGCCTTAGTACTACTACTACTGCTGCAGACTTTGGCAGGAGCAGATCGCTCGATCGATCTGGTAGCGAGAAATCCGCAGCAGTAGTGTTAGCGGCTAATTTTTTACCTTCGAGGCCTGCTCGCGTTCGCGGGCGAGCGCGTAGTCGCGCACGATGCTCTCGAGCTCCTCGCGGATCCAGCGCTCGAGAGTCTCGGGGTTGATTTCGACCTCGGTCTCGGCGCGGAGCGCGCGCTCCCGAAGTCGACGCTCGAGAGCCCGCTCGATGACTTCACTATCCATACGCGTGAACGTTAAGCACGCACTCACGCTTGTGCAGGGGGGGAGATCGTTGGGCCGCCGATCGCAACGCGGAGGCCCCGCGGCTCGTGCGCTTCGAACGAAAGCGTCCACCCGCAACGCGCGCAAATCTCGCTCGTGATGGCGAGACCGAGGCCGCTCCCCGAAGGGTCGCGCTGCCGGGCGTCGTCGGACCGGAACGTTCGTTCGCCGAGCCGAGGTAGGAGAGCCGGAGGGACCCCCGGTCCATCGTCGGCGACGGTGAGCGAGAAGCCGCCCTCGCGGATCTCGAGGACGACGGCGACGTGCCCACCGGAGTCTCCGTAGGCGATGGCGTTTTCGACCAAGTTGGTAATCGCCTGCTCGGCGGCGGTCGGGTGACACCGGGCCAAGACGGCCGTGTCGGGCCGCGCGACGTCCAAGGCGATGCCTCGATTTTTTGCGAAATAAAGCGAGCGTGCGACCACGCGCTCGACCGTATCGGTGAGGTCGACCGAAGGATCGCCGTCGGCTGGATTCCACCCCTCCCTAAGCTGGCAAGCGATGCGGAGGTTGGTCGTCAAGCCGCTCAGGTAAACGACGTCGCGGAGCGAGCTCTTCAGCATCTCGGCGACGTCTTCGCTGTGGTTCAGCTTCGATGCTCGCTCGAGGGCGATCTGCAAAGAAGCGATGGGCGTCTTCAAATCGTGGGCGACGTCACCCAAGGAGCGCTCGAGGGCGCGCTGCCTTTCGAGGAGCTGCTCGGCGTCGGCGCGGATGCGCGCGTGGGCGCGATCGAGCCCCGAGGAGAGTTCGCCGAGCTCGTCGGAGCCGAGATCGCCCGCCGAGACGTATCCGGTTCGAGAGCCGACCTCCGCCGCAGCCGCGCGGAGCTTGCCGATGCGTCGCGTGAGCGGCTGCACGACGAGAAACACGCCGAGCGCCGCGGCCATGGCGATGACCACGACCGTGCCCGTGAGCACGAGATTGGAGAATCGGCGCGATCGCGCGGGGTGCGGCGGCCAAGTAACTTGTACGAGCGCGCACGGGCCGCGCTGGGCCGTGCGTAGGAGCATGGCGGCCACGTGCTCGCCTTCGAATCGGTAGAACTTGAGCGGATTGGGTTCGCCTGCTTCGAGGCGTTGGTAAAGCGCCGGATCGAGTGGTGGTGCGTTGGGGTTCGCTGAGCGCAGCGTTCCTTCCTCGTAGGCGTCGAGGCGAGCGCCGCGCGCGAGCTCGAGCGACCACCGCTCGGGGGAAAGCTCGCAGCGCTGCATCTCGCCGCCGTCGAGCGTGCGGCGGACGTAGGGAGCGAAGCCCGACTGCATGGCGTCGCGCGCCGTTCGCCGAATGAGCGCCCACGAGACCACGAGCCCGAGGAGCCCGCAGAGGATGGACGCGAAGATGATGCGGGTTCGGAGACCGCGCCAGATCTTCACTTTTCCTCGCCGCTCGTGCCCGGTTCGAAGCGGTAGCCGATTCCCCACACCGTGACGACGTTGACCGCGGCTCTCCCGAGCTTCTTGCGCACTCGGGCGATGTGGCTGTCGACGGTGCGCGCGTCGCGCTGCTCGAAAGGCGTGAGGGCGTGCTCGGCGAGCTGATCGCGCGAGATGGCGCGCCCCGGGCGCTCGACGAGGTGGCAGAGCACGTCGAACTCGTAGCGAGTGAGTCCCGCATCGACGCCTCCGACGAAGGCGACGCGGCTGTCGAGATCGAGCGCGGCGTCGGCCCACTTGACGATGCGCTTGGGAGCGCTCTCGCTGATGCGGAGACGAGCGCGAAGACGCGCCACGATCTCTTCCATCCAAAATGGCTTGGTGACGAAGTCGGCGGCTCCGAGCCCGAAGCACTTGAGGCGATCGGCGAGATCGTTGCGCGCCGTGAGCACCAAAACGGGGACCGAGCGTTTACCTTGGAGCTGCTCCAGGACGGCGAACCCGCTCTGCTCGGGAAGCATCAGGTCGAGAATGATGGCGCTGAACGTCTCCTCGAGGGCCTTCTTGGCGCCAAGGGCTCCGCTCGTCGCGAGCTCGACTTCGAATCCGGCGTCGCGCAGGCCGCGAACGAGCCCGCCCGCCACGCCGGCATCGTCTTCGACGACCAAGAGTCGCTCCACCTGGCTAGTTTACTACCCAACTGTTGAGGGACCATGGCGAACGTCACGTTTGCTGCAGGCGCGCGCGGACTCGAGGTCGGTCATGGTTTGCGCAGCTCTTCGAGCTCTTCGAGCGTGCGCGGCCAGTCTTCGTGCAGGAGGCGCGAGAGCGACCGATCGGCGAGGAGTTTTCCGCCCGTCTGGCAACGGGCACAATAGTTGGTCTCGTTCTCGGCGTAGACGATGCGCTGAACCGGGGTCTTGCAGTCGGGGCACGGCTTGCCGTAGCGACCATGAACGGCCATGTCGTCGCGAAAGGCGGTGACCTTCTCGGGGAACGCGTCGCCGGCGTCGGCGCGGAGCTTGTCGGTCCATTTCGCGAGCGTGCGCTTCGTTGCTTCGAAAAGGCGAGCAGTCTCTTCGTCGCTGAGCTGGGCGGTGCGCTTCACCGGTGAGAGCCTCGCTGCGTGGAGAATTTCGTCGGAGTAGGCGTTGCCGATACCACTGAAGAAGCGAGGATCGGTGAGCGAACGCTTGATCGTGTGGTTCTCGCGCGCGAGCATTTCGCGAAATGCCGAGAGCGTGGCGCTCGCAATCTCGAGTCCGCCTCGGTCGAATTCACGGAGAGCGCCTTCGCCGCGAACGATATGCAAGGACGCCCTCTTCTTCGTACTCGCCTCGGTCAAGAGCAGCGTTCCGTCAGCGAAATCGAACGCCGCCAAACCGAGCTTGCCAGGGATGGCGGCCCCCGCCGGCTTCCACCGCAACCGCCCCGCGATCATGAGGTGAATGACCACGAAGAGGTCGCTCTCCAAAGCGAAGACGATGCGCTTGCCCAGGCGCCGCACCTCGAGCACCTTTTTGCCGAAGGTGGCGGAGAGAGGAGGGTCGAAAGTCCGTAGGAGAAAAGGACTCTTCAGCCGAACGCCGCGGAGCTCTCGGAGGGCCGTGCGGGCGGAGAGGTGCTCGACATAGACCGCGACGTCGGGGAGCTCGGGCATCGGCCCGATCGTGATAGCGTGAAAGCGCGAGCCTGCCCACCTGGTCGCCTCTCGTGCCCGCGGGCTCCCCAGGAGGAGGGCCGTCGTCGGCGCTCGTGGTAGAGCCAGGTTGGGAGGCCGAGAGAGGAGAGCATGAGCAACGTCGTCAATCTCAGCAAGTTTCGGAAGAAGAAGGCCAAGCTCGAAAAAGAAGGCAAGGCCGAGACCAATCGCCGCCTGCACGGCCGCACCAAGGCCGAGCGCGCCAACGAACTTTTTGCCAAGCGCAAGCTCGAGACGCAAGTCGACGGCGCTCGCCTGACCACGCCTCCTCGAGAAGCCGACGAGTGAGCCACGGAGCGGGTGTCCTAGAACACCGAACGGTTTTACCCGGCGGGTTTGGGGGCGAAGCCCCGGAGACAACAAAAGGATAGTGCCAGGCGGCGAATCCGCGCGGCCGAAGTCTTGTCCTCAGTTCAGCCGCGGCACTAGGAGGGTCCGCGCCATCGTTCCCAATTTGCCATGGCAAATTGAGAACTGAAGCAGGAAGGGGTCCTCCCGTCGTTCGTGACTTGGCATCCAGGCATGCC
>DATEMX010000501.1:0-10380 GCA_035275365.1 Polyangiaceae bacterium
CCGGTCTTGCCCCCGTCGGCAGCACGCACGAGCTCGAGGTGCATCTGGGCGACCTCGTCGATCTGCAGCGTGGCGCTCGGATCCCAGGCTGCGACGCGCTTGACGGGAAGGGACGTCGTTGGATTGCAGCGCTGCGCAAAACGCAGCACGCGGGCCGCCGCGAGAAGCGCCGCCGGCAAGATGGATGACTCCGCGTCACTCGCGCCCGTCCCCCCGAGGACGTCGATGAGCACCTGGCGCGCGTCCTCGACGGCCATCGGTTCGTCGCTGCGCACCGCCGCGCGCGGCGCCGCGCGGCGCGCCGGTTCGACGAGCGACGCAAGCTCTTCGGGGATGAGCAGCTCACGCGGATCGAGGCGCGAGAGCTCCGCGACGAGCTCGGCCCCGTCGACCACGACCGCGGCAGCGAGATCGCCCGTAGAGAGATCGAGTCGCGCGAGGCCGTAGGGCGCCCCCTCGGCGCCGGCGAGGGCGCACAAGAAGTGGTTCACGCGTCCGTCGAGCTGCTCGCCGTCGGTGATGAGGCCCGGCGTCATCACCCGTACGACCGCCCGCGGAACGATCCCGCGCGTCTTCTGCGGATCGGCCATTTGCTCGCAAATGGCCACCTTGTGGCCGCGTGCGAGCAGCCGCGCGATGTATCCTGTCGCGGCGTGGTGAGGGACGCCGGCCATCGGCACCTCGTCGGCCGCGCCCTTGTTGCGGCTCGTCAGCGTGAGATCGAGCTCGCGCGAGACCACGACCGCGTCGTCGTGGAACATCTCGTAGAAGTCCCCCATCCGGAAGAAGAGGACGGCGTCAGGATAGGCCGATTTGGCGGCGTGGTATTGCCGCATGACCGGTGAGAGCGGCTTTTTGGCTCGTTCTTCGCCGTACACGAGCGGACTCTATCACGCCGGGTCCGCGATTCGATCCGATCAGAAGAGCGCCTGCGTCACGCTGAGGCTCCCCGGATTGAAGAGCAAGAGGCCCTGCGCCACGGCGTCCGGGATAGCGAGCCTATCGAGCCCCGGCACGTACCGGATGGATTGCGGCAAGACGAGCGAGGTGGTGCCGAGCGAGATCGACATCAGCGAGAATCCGCCACCCTCGTCAAACTGGAAAAGGCTATCGCGGCTCGAAGGATCGAGCTCCTTCGGTTCCCAGACCACGAACTGCAGCTGAGCCGAGCGGAACACCCCCTCTTCGCCGAAGGCGAGCACCGGCATCGTCGACCGGCGGCCGGCGGCGCGGCCGTTGCGCAGCGCGAGGTTCCGATCACACGACAGCACGCACGCGGCGATCGACGGATCGGGTTGCGAAGGATCGGGCAAGACATGGTGAGCGAACCCGGTCACCGATCCGGTCACGATCCACTGCTTGCCGGCTCGCACGGTGTAGCGAATCGGATACGGGAAGCAGCAGGCGACGGGCTTCTTCTTCGCCGAGCTCGTGCGCTCATGCGGCCTGAGCGCGAGGTGATCTTGGTAGGCCTTTTCGACGACGAGATCGCGACCCGAGCTCGGCGCCGCGCCGGTGCCTCGCACAGGCTTGTCGGCCAGACCGTACTCGATCTCACACTCCGACCGCGAGCACGTTCCGGCGACGGTGGTCCAATAGGGATCGTTGAGATCCGGGAAGTCGCTCAGAATCTCGACCACATCGCCCGAGGCGATGCCTTGCGCGGCGGCGAGATCAGCGCCCTCCGCGCCGCTGTCACAGAACGCAGCGCTCGAATCGTACAAATCGAAATGCGAAGGGTCTGCATCGGTTTCGCAAGCGATGGCGCTCTTGTCGGCGGCGCACTGGAGCCGCCCTTGGCTCCCCTGTGCCCAGCGCGGAAGCCGCCCCTCATAGACGACAGACCAGGTCTGCCCGACGTGAGCCCGGGGCTCGCGCAGATCGAAGGCGACCCAGTTGCTCTTCGCTTGCGTTGGGTTGGCGTTGAGGTCGCTCGCGACCTTGCTAAACTCGTTGCTTCCGCTCAGGGAGGCCACGAGACCGCGCGCGTTGATGCCCACGTTGTCGAGGTTCGGCCCGAGCATTCGGGGGAGGAGCTCACCGCCGTTTTTCGGATCGATCGATCGGACCGTCTTGTCTTGATCGTAAAAGATCGGGGGCGCCTGCATCGTCGGGGCCCGCCGGAGCGACGAATTGTTCGAGAAGTAGGCGGCCGAACGCACGCGGTGGCGCTCGACGACGCGACAGCTCGCTTCCTGGCTGGCGAGGGGGTATTCCGACTCCTCGCCCATGACCCGCGGCGTGCAGCCAAGAAGCTCGCTGTCGGAGTTTTCGGGCCGCCTGAAATCGGCGTCGTAGTCGTCGACGTCGACGACCGCGACCTGCCCGTTGGAGAGAGCCAGGAACGCGAAGGTGCCCCGTAGCGTGCGCGGGCCGGCTCCCGCGCTGACGAGGTCGGAGGGCGGGCGGTATTTGTAAGCCAGATCGTTCTCCACGGGAGGATCGGGGTTGGCGTTGCCGATGACCTCGCGTCGCAAGACGCCGTCGGGACCGGCAACCGGGAGCTCGTGCGTCGCGAAGGTCAGATCCTTCACCGACGACCCCAGCGCGAGGCGATCGGGCGGCTCGAACGGGTTGAATTGCACGTCGGGCCGCGAGAGCGGCGTTCGCGTGGTCGAGTCGCGGCTCACGTCGAAAATCATCACGCTGCCGTTGTCCTTGACGTCGACGGCGTAGACGAAGCGCTTGTCCTTCTTCGCCGTGCGATCACCCATCGTCGACGAAACGAGCGGGCTCACCGCGATGGCCCCGGTGATCACGCGGCGCCACGGCTCCGCCGCGGAGACAGGCAAGAGCGGCGGCAAGATGGTGGCGGCGCATGGATCGGCCACGTCGACGACGTGGATCACGGAAGCCTGATCGTCGGACACGAAGAGCCGTCCGTCGTCGGCGAGCGCGAGCGCGAGCGGATGCGGATCAGCGGGCGGCAGCGTCGAGCCGTCGGAGAGAGCGGGCCCCACACCGCGAGCGCACACGCCTCCGTCTGAAGGAGCGCCATTCGCGTCGACCACCGCTGCGCCATCAGCGAACCCGGCATCGCCCGGGTCCGAAGCGGAGCTTGCTCCCTCGGCAACCGATGCGGCAGCGTCGAGCGGCGGCGCCCCCGGTCCGCTGGGGGGTCGATCGTCGCGCAGCGAGATGGTCGCTTCGATATCGCACGCCTGGAAGGTCCCCGGCTCGCGCGCGAGCAGGTTCTGCGCATCGATGACGACGAGCTCGCCCCGCGCCGGCAGCGCCACGACGAGCTTCTGCCTTCCGTAGAGCGGCGTCTCGTTCTCCAGGCTGAAGGCTGGCGAGGGCGATGCGTTGCTCACCGGCGCCGTCGCCGAGCACGCGGCGCGATAACCTCCGACGTCGGTGGCAGACTTGGTCATGTCGCCGACGAGCACCATGTCGGAGGGGCTCCCGCCGTCGGGCAACGCGCAAGCGGCCAGCGTCGACAGCGTCGGCACGCGGCCGGCGTCGGCCGGCTCCTGCGACGGCAGGAGGTGTGAAGACGAGATCGCGAAGATCCCCGGGCGCAGCGGATCGGCGACCGACACGAACGCGGCGCTGCTGCCAGGCGTCGCGACGATCGCGCTCGGCTGCTGACCCACGGGCAGGAAGTTGAACCCGGGGATGGTCTTGTTCGCGTCCGCCACGGCGCCGGCGGTGACGTCGACCACCGCTACCTCACCGCGCGTCGTCTGCGTCACGAGGGCGATGGTATGAGGAATCGAGTAGTCGTCCGCGCCGACGGGAGACGCCACCGAGAAGCAGCCTTCGAGTGGCTGCCCGGGGAAGTCGACCGGTTTGTTCGTGCGAAGGCACAGGAAGGCCGCCTTGCCAGATCGCTCGAGGGATCGAACCTGAACGGTCGCCGCGTTCTGCGAACATCCGGCCCACGTGAAGGCGACCCCGACGAGCGACACGAAGGCGAGGCTGACTTTTCTCACTTGGATTCCTGAGGCGGGTTGGGCACGCCGATGGTAGCCACCAGCGATTCGAACGTGTCACCGTGGGATTCGTCGAGGTCGACGAGGCCGATGTACGAATCGGTGAAGTGGCCGACGTACGCGATCGGCTCGATCGGGTCCATGACGAGCGAGTACGGACCGCGACCCGTGCGAATTTGTCCGTCGACGCGGTGCTCGACGGGGTCGTAGACGAAGATGATCCGCGCGTCGAAGGCGAGAACGAACACGCGTTTTCGCGCAACGCCCCGACGATCGCGGATGTTCCCCACGACCACGCGCGAAGGCCCTTGCGCCAAGGGCACGGTTTCGTAAATGGTGATGTCGTCGCTCGCGCCGTTTGGATCGGGCGAGCGAACCTCACCCACGAGGAGGCTCGCGGGCGACCGATTGGCGATATAGGCCGGGAGCGCAACCTGGCTGCAGGCGGCCACGCAGGTGTTCTCGTCACTCCGGCCTTCGCAGTCTGCCTCGCATGCGGCGCGCGGCTGGGAGTCGATCGCGATCCCGCGCGAATCGGTGCCGCTCGGGGTCGATTGAAGCGGAAAGGCAGCCGCCCGCGAAAGGAACGGCCGCGACGGCGCCGCGAAGGAGTCGTCGAACACCCGAAGGATCTCTACTTGGGGGATGCCGGGGATGCCGCGATACGTGATGACGAACCCCGGCTGGTAGTTGGTCGCGGCGAGCCCGAGACGGGCAACCGAGCCAGGAATGGGCAAGGGAGCCACGCCGGTCGTAAATCCCGGCAACCCTCCGAGGACGTACTGAAGGGCAGGCTTCGCGTCGAGCACGCTGGCGCCGCCGAGGCCCGTGAACAGGCTCACCGAGCCCGACCCTTGATGGGTCACCAAGATGGAATCGGTGCGCTCGCTCACCGCGATGGCAAAGGGTTCGGCGGGCAGCGTGAGGCCGCGCGTGTTGTCGTGCGCGTCGACGCCAGCGCGATGTCCGTCGGCACATCGACCATTGTTCGCGGCCTGGCCGCAGTCGAGTCGGAACGTCTGCGCTCCCGAAGGTCGCACGACGCCCGGCTCGGGTGGCGTCACCGGACGGTCATCGTCGACTTCGAAAAAGGTGAGCGACGCGTCGCCGCGCACGGGCACAAAGAGGCGGCTACCTCGCGGGTCGGCCGTGCCGCTCTGCGAGCAACTCCCGCGACGGGTCGGATCTTCCGACGGATGACATACGTAGAGCAGATCCGTGGCGAACGCACCGATGCGCGCCGACGCCTTCACGATGGGTTCGGGATTCGACGCCGCATCGGGGGGCGAACGGAGGTCGAGCGGTCCGCACACGCCCGGTTGAAGGACCGGCGTCGCGTTCACGCCGAGCCCCGCCGCCGCGCATGCCCGCACCGTCGCGTCGCCCGTTGACCAGAGGGGCTCGAGGATCTTGCGCAGGCGAGCGAGATCGTACGCCTCGACGGTGCCGCTGTTGAACTGAAGGTCGAAGTCGGAGTTGGCGACGTAGAGCGCGCCGCCCCCAGGCGAGACCGCCAGACCCACGGGGAAGTAGATAGCGTGGGGAACGGGATCCGGTCCCTCCCCCGTCGAGTAGCAACCCGTTGCGATCGCCAACGCAGCGATCACCGTTCTTCGCGTCAGCCTGCCCATTCGCGGCGCGGACAGTAGTGGCTGCACCCACGACTGTCAAAGTGCCTTCGGCGGAGCGGAGCCTGAAAAAACCGGGGTCAGCCGAGGTCGACGATGACGACGCCGCGGTCGGCCTCTTCGTCTTGATGCTCTGGTGCCTTTCGACGTCGCTCGAGAGGCAGCTCGAGCCTAGGCTGCTCGGCCTGGTGCTCGCGCTCTTCTTTCTCTCGCTTGCGAATCTGCTCGATGATGAACGGAGGTAGCATTGGTGGGCCTCCCTCCACCCCTGGTGAAGACCGTCTGCACGGCTGAGCCGCCTCAGCTGTGTGTCGCGCCTGTTCCTTCTGTCTCAGAGATTAGCAACGGCACTATCCTGGTCAAGGTTTAGAGCTTTCCCGTCGCTCGCTGCACGCGCTCCCTTCCCCCATCACTCCTCCGATGCGACGGGCCGCCATGCTACGCTCGCCGCGCTCCATGACGCGATTCGGCATTTTTTTGTGCGTCATCTGCGCCTCGACCCTACTTCGCGGCGGCGTCCGGCTCGCCCATGCGGGCCCTTTCGACGTAAGCGATCGCACCTGGGAGGGCTACTCGGGCCTTTTGGAGCTCGCGCAGAACGAGCTCGGCGCGGCCAGCGTCGTGCCCTCATCCGAGCTCGACTGGTCGGAGCTGCGTCCATCGGATGCTATTTTGCTCGTTCACCCCGACCACGCGATCTCGAGCGAGAAGCTTGCGGCGTATTTGGGGGGCGGGGGCCGTGTGGCAGTGGTGGACGATTTCGGAGCCGGTGACCGGATCTTGGAGCGGTTCCAGATTCAACGGGTTTCGGCGCCGTCGAAGCCTCTGACCGAGCTCCGCAACAACCCCGAGCTCGCCATCGCCGAACCGGTTCGCGAAGCGGTCGCGGGGCACTCGACCGCGGTCCACGCCACCGTCGAGAACGTCGAACGCTTGATGACCAACCATCCCACCGGGCTGGTCAGCCCCAAACTCACGCCCGTCCTCACGATTCGCGGCGCCGAGGGCGGGGATACCATCGTGGCGTTGGCGGGCAACTTCGGTACGCCGCCCCGAGGAAAGTTGTTCGCCATGGGCGACCCGTCGGCGCTCATCAACCACATGCTGCGCTACCCGGGCAACCGAGCGTTCGCAATCGGGTTGATTCACTACTTGGCGCAAGAGATCGACGGTCCGGAATCGCGCGGTCGCCTCATCATCGTGGCCAACCGGTTTTCGGAGCGCGGAAGCTACGCCGGAGCGAGCTCCCTCCGGAGCGAGCTCGACGGCAAGGTGCAGGCCCTCCACGACGACCTCGCCAAAATGCTGAGCGACGGCCTGTCGGGGGTGACCGGGCTGGCCATCGCGGCGCTTCTTTGTTTGGTGGTCGGCGTGTGGACGACCACCGTCGCATCGCGGATCTACCGCAAGCGGCTCCCTTCCTTCGCGCGACCGCTGGCGATGGTCTCCCAGGGAGGGCTCGCTGGGCGCGTCGCCGTGCTCGCGGCTCGAACGACGCCGCCCGCTCTGGCCGTTCTGGAGCTGAAAAGCGCTCTCGAAGAGGGGCTCGCACACGCCATCGGGTTCGACACGGCGCTGCCGTCGGCGCGCCTCTTCGAGGAGATCGCCCGTGCGAGAGTGCTTGACGAGCGACACCATAGGTCCTTGAAAGAGACTCTGCTCGAGATGGCGAACATCGAAACACTCATGGCGGCGGGCCAGCCCCAGCGGATCAAGAGAGCCGACGTCATGCGCCTATCCATCGTCGTTTTTGGTCTCCTCGACGTCGCACGTCGCCCCTTCGGCGAAAGGCCGGCAGCGTAGCCATGGCTCAACCTGCCGAAGTCAATGAAGTCGCAGCCGCGCGCGAGCGGCTCGAGGCGATTCGGCAAGAAGTCATGCGTATCTACATCGGGCCGGCCCGCGTGCTCGACGCCATGCTCATCGCGCTCCTGGCGCACGGCCACGTGCTCATCGAAGGAGTGCCAGGCGTCGCCAAAACGACGCTCGTCAAAGCGTTCGCCACGGCGCTCGGGTGCAGCGTGAGGCGCATCCAATTCACCGCCGATCTGCTCCCCGCCGACATCACGGGCACCTATGTCCTCTCGCCGCGCGACGGCACGTTCGCGCTGCGCGCGGGGCCTGTGTTCGCCAACGTGGTCCTCGCCGACGAGATCAATCGCGCTCCAGCCAAGACGCAAGCTGCGCTGCTCGAGGCCATGCAAGAGCGACAGGTCACCATCGAGGGCGATCGCTTTCAGTTGCCCGACCCGTTCATCGTCCTGGCGACCCAAAACCCCATCGACCTCGAGGGGACCTACCCCTTGCCGGAGGCCCAAATCGATCGGTTCCTCCTGCACATCCCGATGGGATACCCCACGCATCAGGAAGAGGTCGCCATGTTGCAGACGCACAACGTCGAGGCGCCCGTGCCGCGCGCGCAGCTCACCACCGCGGATTTGGTTCGCCTGCAGTCGATCGCCGCTCGAGTCCACCTCGACAACGATCTCTACGAATACGCCGTGGGGCTCACGGCGTACACGCGGACGCACGCCAAAGTCGCGCTCGGCGCATCTCCGCGCGCCACCCTCAGCTTGGTGCAAGCAGCCAAGGGAGCCGCCGTGCTCGCGGGGCGGCCCTTCGCCACCCCCGACGACATTCGGGAGCTCGCTCCCGCCGTCATCTGCCACCGGCTCGTGATGACAGCCGAGGCCGAGGGCGACTCGCGCGCTCGGCAAGCCGTGGTCAGCGAGGCCGTGGCGCGCGTGGGCTACCGGCGCGCGGTACGCCCCGTGTAACGATCGTGCAGCTCTTTCCGACGCGTCCCACGGTTCACATGGCCCTCGCCGGGCTCGCCACGATGACGGCAGGCATGGTGCTCCGTCTTCCCGCCGTCGTGGCTTGGGGCGGCGCAGTGATCGCAGGAATCGCCGTGGCGCGCGCAGGCGCCAAGCTGTCGGTCATGCGGCTGCGAGCCGCCGGGCTCGAGATGATCTGGCAAACCGGCGAGCGGATCCGCAAGGTGACGCGTGGCGGCACGATCCCCATCGTGGTCGAGCTTCGCAACCGCGACGAACGACCCGTACGCTACGACGCGCTGAGACCCATCGCGTCGCGCGAGCTCGACGTGAAGCTCGAGCCGGCAGAGGGCACCATCCCGGCCGGCGCCTCGGCGTCGCTGCGTCTCGAGGTTCGCGCGCCGCGCGTCGGTCGCCATTGCATCCACGGGCTCGCCGTCGAAGTTCGCGGACCGCGCGGCCTTTTCGAGGTCCCGCTGGCGTTCGCCAACCCCGTCGGCATCGAGGTCCTGCCTCCGCGCCTTTTGGCGATGTTGACGTCGGCCCGAGGCGGGCGCTCGCGGCGGGCCTCCGAAGCGGGCTCCCCCAAAAGGCGCCCAGGAGCGGGCACCGAGATCTACGAACTGCGCGAGCACGTGAGCGGAGATCCCTTCAAGCGCATCGCCTGGAAGGCATCGGCCCGCCGCGGAAAGCTGCTGGTGCGCGAGCTCGAACGCGAGGATCGCGACGTGGTATGGCTCGTGCTCGACGCTGCCGTCGAGCTCTGGGCCGGGCCACTCGGGCAGGCGCCACTCGACCACGGCGTCGACGAGCTCGCGTCGATCGCGAGCCGTCACCTTGCCCGAGGCGATCGCGTAGGGCTGGCCGTTGCCGGCGTTGCCCAAGAGCGGTGGCTCGCACCGGCCGACGGAGCCGCCCACGCCCTTCGCCTCGCCGATCTGCTCATCGCGAGCGCCTCGATGCTCGACGCCGACCGGAGCGACTACGACGAGCTCGATGTCGCGCGCCGCGTGCTCGATCACCTTCGATTTTTGGATTCGAGCGGGGCTACCGCTCTCCGCGAAGAGCAGCTCGAGACCATCCAGACGTGCGCCGAGGCCCAGCGATCCCGTGCGCCGTTCGATTTGCCGGCGCCCTGGGCCAAGACGGCCCGAGAGCAGTCGCTCCGCCGCTATCTGGCTTGTTACGGCATCTCTTCACCGCCGCGCGTCGACGACGACAAGGGCCGAGCGGTGGGGAGGTTGGTGCAAGCCCTCGAGCGTGCGGCGACCGACAAGCCGCGCCCCAGCTTGGTGTACGTCTGGTCCGCTGCTCCCGAGGCTCCGAGCGTCGCGCTCGCCCAGACCGTCAACAAGCTGGTGCGCCGCGGCGTCGGCATACGGTGGACAACCGCGCGGCACGAAGGATCGCTCGAGGGCGACGACGCGTTCGCCCGTGTCATCGCCGACGCCGTGGCCGTCCGCGCGAAGATCGCGCGCGAACGAGGCGAGCGCATCCTGAGAGCCATGGGCGTCCGGCTGGCACGCGGGACCCGGAGCGGCCTCTTATGAGCTCGCCCGCCATCGAGGAATTTCGGCGCAAAGGCCTCGTCCCCAAGAAGAGCTTCGGACAAAATTTCTTGGTCGATCCCGCACTGTCGCGGCGCATCGCGGAGCTCGCGACCCCGAGCGAGGGCGGTACGGTCGTCGAGATCGGAGCCGGGCTCGGCGCGCTCACGGCCCCGCTGCTCGAGCGCGCGGCCCGGGTCGTGGCGATCGAGCGCGACCGCGATCTCTGCCCCATCCTCCGAACGGCGTTTGCCGAGCCCATCGCCGAAGGGCGCCTCGTGATCCTCGAGGCCGACGCCAAGCAAGCGGCCTTCGAAGAGCTCCTCTCGTCGGGCCCTTCGCCACGCGTCCTCGCCGGCAACCTTCCCTATCAGCTCACGGGGCCGCTGCTCGAACGAGCGACGACGCTCGCATCGGCGTTGGACCGGGCTGTCTTCATGGTTCAAGCCGAAGTGGCCGAGCGCCTCCTCGCGGCGCCCGCCAGCGAGTCGTA
>DATEMX010000502.1:0-6730 GCA_035275365.1 Polyangiaceae bacterium
CCGATCCCGCGCGCGACCGCGGCATCGATCTGCATGCGCTCACGCAAGACCTGCGCGACCGCGGCCTCGCACTCCCGCTCCTCATTCGCTTCCCCGACATCCTGAACGACCGCATTCGCCGGCTCAACGAGTCGTTTGCGCGCGCCATCGCCGACTACAAATACCCGGGCGTCTTTCGCGGCGTGTACCCCGTCAAAGTCAACCAGCAACGTCACGTCGTCGAAGAGGTCGTCGAGTTCGGCGCGCCCTGGAGCTACGGGCTCGAGGCAGGGTCGAAGCCCGAGCTGCTCATCGCGCTGGCCAACGCGCGCGAGTCCGGCGGGCTCATCCTCTGCAACGGCTACAAAGACGTGAAGTACATCGAGACCGCGCTCCTCGCGCAGCGCTTCGACAAAGAGGTCATCGTCGTGCTCGAGCGCATCGAAGAGCTCGAGATGGTGTTCCGCGCCTCCGAGAAGCTCGGCATCGCGCCCCAGCTCGGTGTGCGCGCGAAGCTCACCGCCAAGGGCGTGGGCCGTTGGGCCGACTCCGCGGGCGAACGCGCCAAGTTCGGGCTCACCTCGTCGGAAATCGTCGAGGTCATCGATCGCTTGACGCAGCGCAACCTCCTGTCGAGCTTGCAGCTCCTGCACTTCCACATCGGGAGCCAAGTCTCCAGCATCATCCCCATCAAGAACGCCATGAGCGAGGCGTGCAACATCTACGTCGAGCTCGTCAAAATGGGCGCGCAGATGCGCTACCTCGACGTGGGCGGCGGCATGGCCGTCGACTACGACGGCTCCAAGACCGACTTTCACGCATCGAAGAACTACACCACCCAGGAGTACGCCAACGACGTCGTCGCGGCGATCCAAGAAGCCTGCAACAAGGCATCGATCGACGTGCCCACCATCGTGACCGAAGCCGGTCGCGCGGTGGCGGCGCACCAATCGGTCCTCGTTTTCGAGGTCGTCGGCACCAACGAGGTGCGCTTTGGTGAGCCCGAGTGCCCCCCCGCCAACGGCCCCCCCGTCCTGCGCGGCCTCTACGACACCTGGAAGAACGTGATGCCGAAGAACGTCCAGGAGTCGTACCACGACGCCATGCAGGCCAAGGAGGAGGCGCAGAGCCTCTTCAAGTTCGGCTACCTCGGCCTGCGCGAGCGCGCGCAAGCCGAGCGGCTTTTCTGGAGTTGCTGCGAAAAAATCCTGTACCACGTCAGGCGCATGAAATACGTGCCCGAAGAGTTGCAGAACCTCGAGCGCGTGCTGGCCGCCATCTATTACTGCAACTTCTCGGTGTTCCAATCGGCACCCGACTCGTGGGCCATCGACCAGCTCTTCCCGGTCATGCCGATCCATCGTTTGCACGAGCAGCCGACGGTCCGCGCCACGCTGGCCGATCTCACGTGCGACAGCGACGGTGCCATCGATCACTTCATCGATCGCGAAGACGTCAAGCACGTGCTCGAAGTGCACCCCTACACGCAGGGCGAGCCCTACTACATGGGGCTCTTCTTGAACGGCGCCTACCAGGAGATCTTGGGCGACCTGCACAACCTCTTCGGCGACACCAACGCCGTGCACGTGCGCCTCGGGCAAGGCGAAGAGGGCTACCACGTCGCGCGTGTCGTCAAGGGCGACTCGGTCGCCGAGGTCTTGCACTATGTTCAGTATTCGCCCGAGGCGATGGTCGAGCGCGTGCGTCAGCAAGCCGAGCGCGCCCTCAAAAACAACCAGATCACGCTGCCGCAAATGCGGCTCCTCATGCGCCACTACGAAGAAAGCCTCGGCAAATACACCTACCTGACCGACGACGACGATTGAGCGCGCCACCCGCGAAAGCCGCCGGGTGGTGTCAGGTCGAGCGACGCGATGAGCCGGCCCTAGAAGGCGGGACCAGCGCGGGTGCGCCTTCGCCGCCACCCGACGCACGGATGGAATCGGTGGAATTCCGGGGCGATCCGGGCGATCTCCAGCGGTTTGCCCGTCACGTGCTGAAGCGCACGGTCACCATCGATGCTCTGAGTCCGTTCGAGCATCGCATGCGCTGGGACATGTATGGCAACGCCGGCTCGAGTAGCTCCACGCGCCTGCGTTCGGGGGTCAAGCTGAATGCCACCAAGCTTAGCTGGGACCGCCCGTGGGCTTTTCAGTTCCGCGACGCGGCAACGCCGCTCAAGTTCTTGCTCGGCCGGGGCCCGGGGCCGCGGATGACGCCGTCGAACGGGCCGACCTACGTGCTCGGAGAGGGCGTTGTCCAGGTGAGGCACTCGACGCGAGCGCTCAGTACGACGTGCGAGTTCGTCCAAGGAGGCGCCGAATGCCAGCAGTTGGCCCTCGAGATCGAGCCCGAGAGGTTGAAGGAGTTGCTCGGCGCCCCCGCGCTCCCATCGGCGCTGGAGAGATTGATCTCGGGCGTCACCCTCCATGGCATGCACGAACAGCCCGCGGCGCCGTCCGTCTTCCGCTTGTTGGAGGAGATCCTCCACGCCGACGGGCGCGGCGCCTCTCGGCAGCTCTTTCTCGAAGCCAAGGGCCTCGAGCTCTTGGCCGTGCTGATCGACGAGTTGGAGCTCGTGAGCGAGGCGACGTCGCCGCTCGGGCAGCGCGATCTCGAGCGGCTCGAGTGCGCAAGGCGCCTGCTCGTCGAGCGCATCGACGCACCGCCGAGCCTGCCCGAGCTCGCTCGTCACGTCGGGCTGAACGAGGTCAAACTCAAGACGGGGTTTCGCACGCTATTTGGTACTTCGGCGTTCGCCTATCTGCGCAGAGAGCGCATGGAGCTCGCGCGAAGGTTGCTCGTCCAGCGCGATCTGAGCGTTACCGAGGTTGCTCTGCGGGTGGGGTACGCGAACCCGAGCAAGTTCGCGACGGCTTTTCGCAAGCACTTTGGCTTCGCGCCTTCGGCGTTGCGTTGAGCGGCCCCCGGGCCTTTCGGTGGGAAGCCGAGACGCTCCCGCACGGAGCCGAGATGCTCCCGCACGGAGCGGTGCCCGTTCGCGGCGCTGGGTAGCTTGAGCACTGATGAAACGCCCAGGTTCGATACGAATCGCGCCGAGATGTCTCGTTTGGCTCGCCCCGCTCCTGCTCCTAGGTCCCAAGCCTGCGGCCGCCGAGCCCGCGCCTGCGCCAGTGGCTTGGGTTGGCCAGGCCGCCAAGCCCGCTGACCATAGGACCGTCACTTTCACCACCAACCTGCTATCGCCGTTTTTTGCGGCGTATTACCTGGACGCCAACCTCCGGGCCTCGAATCGGTTGGGCGTGCTGCTCAACGCCAGCTATTTTTCCATCGACAACGAGGGCTGGAAAACGAACACCGGTACGGTAGGAGCCGGCTTGAGCTTCTACTGCCAAGGTGACGCTCTGCGCCGCTGGTACGTCGAGGCCAGCACCGAGTTCATGCTCTCGCGCTGGCGTCACGACGCCTCGGGAAAAACCGCACCTCTCATGCCGGGCTTCACGGTGGGCTCCGTCGTGGGTTACCGCTGGGTATCGGAGTTCGGGCCCGTGTTCGATCTGGCGGCGGGGGCCGTGTTGCTCCATTTCCCGAGCGCGCGCGTCGACACCGATGCCGGGCCGATCTCGTCCAATGCGTTCACGAGGCTGTATCCCGCCATCAAGGTCAACCTGGGATGGGCGTTTTAGAACACCCGACCACCGCCTTGGGCGCCATTCCGCTGTCCATGCGCTCAGGGTGCGCCCCTTATCGAACTTGCGAAGCTGGCGGGCGTGGGCTTGAGCCCGCGAGCGAAGCGCAGCATCGCTTGATCGTCGCGGTACACGAGGTGCCAGCCGACGACGTATTCCAAGATCCAAGTGGAGTCGGGCTTCTCGACGAGGTTTCCCACGAGCAAACGGCCGCCGGGCCGAAGGCGCGAGTAGAGCGTCTTCGTGAGGCGCGCCGCTACGGGCTCGGTCAAATAGTCGTAGAGGCCGGCCGAATAAACGAGATCGAGGTTGGCGAGCACGTTATTTCGCACATCGCGCTCTTCCGCGGTCTGCGGCAAGAGGAGTTGGCGCACCGAAAAATGCAGGCAGTTCACGGTGACGGGGAGCGTGCCTCCGTGCTGTTCGAGCAGCAGCCGAGTGAGTCTGCGGTGCGCCGTTTCGTGAGCCGTCTCGTCCTGGTCGAGGAGGATGAATCGCGTGCATGGTGTCCTATCGTCTATCGTCTATCGGCACTACGTCGTCGGTGTCATGCTTGAGCTGTAGGCACAAGGGGTGACAAAATTTCGTTTTCGACGTTTCATTTCGATGACGATGGCGTGTCGAGGGAAACCGCTTTCGCCAAAGAGGCTCGGCGAGAAAGCGTTCCGTAAGCCACTTCCGCTGTTGCGAATGAAGAGGCGATCGTGCACCGTACAGTTGGACTCATTGCCCGAGAAGTGCCCACATGCCCACCCCTCCGCCCGTGCCCCGTGAAACCGCCGCGAGCCAATCGAGCTTCCCGCTCCCAGAGCCTCAACCATCGCGTGTGAAGGCGGCTCCGGCCGAAATGGTGCTTTCCGAGATCGACTCGGATTGGTTGGAGGCCGACGCAGGATCGGCGGTCGGCACCGTGCCACCGGCGCCCGGGATTGAATTTAGCGCGCTCCCCCCGCTCGAGATCGCCCCGCCGTCGAACATCGCGACCCAAACGGGTTTGCCGCTCGCTCCCGCGATGTCGTCCGTCGTGTCGGTGTCGGCGCCCGTCGTCGGCGATCGCGTGGAGGTTTCGGCCCTTCCGGCGGAAGGTGCGCCCGTGGCTGCCGGTGTCGCGAGCGCGTCCGCGATCGCCCCTTCGCCCGTTGCAACCAACGCCGATGTCGAGCAGTTGCAGGTGGTGGATCTGCCGCCCCTCGCCGAACCAACCCGCGTGCTCGCCGAACATTTCTCGACATCGAAAGGCGGGTCCACGCCGCCTGTCGAGGTGAGCGTCGCCAATGACGCCGAAGGGTTCGAGGGCATCGCGCGCTTGGATGGTCGCGAGGGGCCGGGGCGCGTCGTCGTGCTCGTGGCTGCCCTGGTCGGCGCGGCCGCCGTGGGCTTCTGGGCCGGCGGTCGATTCGCTTCGGGTCCTTCGCTCCCGGTGGCCGTTGCTCCGGCGACTGCTTACCCCGACACGCCGAAGCCCGTTGCGATCACGGAGCCCCCCGCGCATGTCGAACCTGCAGCGGTCGTGGCACCTGCCCCGCCGGCCGCTGAACCGACGGCGCCCGCTGCGCACGTCGCCGCCAGCGAAACCCCTGTCGCCTCCATCAAGGGCGCCGCGGTCCAAGACGAGACGCCGAAGAGCGCGGCGCCCGCCGCCGACCCCAAGAAGCGCGATGTCGCCAAAGCGCTCGTCGCCGCGTCGGCGGTCGACCTTGCTGAGCGCGCCAGTCTGCTTGCCGCGAAGCCGCCCGCCCTCGCGTCGACCCGAGAGAGCATCGCGGAAGCCGTCTCCCAGGCGGCGGAGCGGGCCAAGTCATGCCGTGGTGCCGGTAGCCCGCCGGGGCTCGCCGAGGTATCGATTACCTTCGCCTCGAACGGCGAGCCCGCAGGCGTCGGCGTTCGGGGCCCCTTCGCAGGGACCGTCGAAGGGCAATGTATTGCCACGAAGTTTCGCGCCGTGCGCATCGCACCCTTTATCGGCAACCCGATGACGCTGCGGCGCACCGTTGCGATGAAATGACCCGGAGCTCCCGTGCGCCCTGGCCGACGGGATCGCCAGTACGTCGTCACACTCGGGCGCGTGTCGCTCACTCGGGCGCGTGCGGATCGGTCCGCGAGAGCTCCGCTTCGATGGCGGAAAACGAGGGTCCGACTTGCGTCGCTACTTCGCGCACGCGCTCGGTCGTTACCCCGTACTTCTTCGCGAGGTAGGCAATCTCCGTCGGTTCTCGGAGGTCGACCTTGGCGTCGGCCGCGGTGCTGTCTCGGGACGTTTGCATCGAAGACTCCAGAGCAAGCGCCGTACCGATTCAAGCGGATACCGCCTGCACGCCCGGCGACTTCCCGCGAGGACGGCCCCGACGACGAGCCACCACGTTGGCCCGCGCGTTGCCGCACCCGATGAAACGAATGGACTGGCAGGCCTGGAGGTGAATCCGGTCGCCACCAAGCCGCCAAAACCGCCAAGGGTTTGAGGGTGGAGAGCTGGGAGGCTCGTCTGGAGCCGCCGAGGTCTCGAAGACTGCGCAGCTTGGTGACCTGCCAGGCCTTTAGCTCTCACAGCCAGGTCAGCATCCCCCAACCATCCCCCCCTTGGCGCTTTTGGATTGGCGGCGACCGAAATCATCCCCGCCACCCCACCAGTTCATGCCGTTACAGATCCGTCAGCCGTCACGTGCATCAGTTTTGGTCGCTGCGCCGTCGCCGTCGCCACACGCCCGCGCCGAGCGCAAGGAGAAGCGCCGTGACGCCGGGCGGCGTAGCGGACCGCGAAGCCGGCGTAGTGCAAGCGCAACCGCCGCCTTCGATGGTGCCGTTGGTATCGGGATCCGGTGCGGGGGAGCCATCGGAACCGTCGCGGCGCGACGAAGCATCGGACTTGATCGCACCGTCGAGACCGCCGTCGCTGACCATGCTGCCATCGGCAAGCTCACCGTCGGCGAACGCGCCGTCGCCGAAAGCTGCGTCGGCTTGCGCACCGTCGGTCGAACCATCGGGCTGAGAACCGTCGGCGAGCGCGCCGTCGCCGTTGAGACTACCGTCGTTCACGACGCTCCCATCGGGATTGCCGGTCGCTCCGCCCGAGCCGTCGGTATTGAACGCGCCGCCGGTATTGA
>DATEMX010000503.1:0-2705 GCA_035275365.1 Polyangiaceae bacterium
TATGCGCTCGTCGCAGCGACGGGCGGCGCTCTCTCCGATTCGATCCGCCTCTACCTTACGCCGCTCAACGTGGCCTCCGTGCTCGTGCCGCTCGCCAGCGCCGCGACCTTCCCTAAGATCCTCGTTCGGGTGAACTGCCGCCGCGCCATCGTGTGGGGCTTGCTTCCGGCGATCGCGGCGATGGCGAGCGGCCCTCTTGCTCTTCGGCGCGTGTCGACGCGAGGCCTGCATCGCAACGCCGTGGCCGCCATTGCGCTGACCACTTGGGCGAGAAGAGCCGGTGGCCAGGCAGCGAACGCCGACTGGTACGCCGTTCCGCTGCCCATCGAGGGGGCCGCCAATCCGCTCGTGCGGCTTCGTGGCAGCGCGGCGGGCCACAACGTCATTTGGGTCATCCTCGAGTCGACGGGCGCTCGCTATCTCCGCCTCTACGGTGCCGAGCGCGATGCCACGCCGCATCTCACCGCTCTCGGGGCACGTGGGGTCGTCTTCGACAACGTTTATGCGGCCTATCCCGAGAGCATCAAGGGGCTCTATTCGATCCTGTGCGCGGCCTATCCTGGGCCCGGCACCTCGCCGGAGCAGTACGTCGAGTCCGTCTTGCCCGGCGCGTGCATCGCCGAGCGCTTTCAGGCCGCGGGCTACCGCACGGGGCTCTTTCACTCCGGGCGCTTCGCCTATCTCGGCATGTCGTCGGTCATCGCGAATCGCGGTTTCGAACGGCTCGAAGACGCCGCCACGATCGGCGGCCAATACGCATCGAGCTTCGGCACCGACGACGCGTCGACGGCGCGGCGTGTCTTGTCGTTCATCGACGACGCGGGCGGCGCGCCATTCCTCGCCTTCTACATGCCCATTTCAGGTCACCATCCCTACCAAGCGCCCGGCAACGGGCCGCGGCCCTTCGCCGAGGCCGACGACCGCGATCGCTATTTGAACGATCTCTACGCGGGCGACGACGCCTTCGGAGCGCTCGTCGACGGCGTGAGGGCACGCGGGCTGCTCGGCAAGACGACTTGGATCGTCAACGGCGACCACGGCGAAGCGTTCGCGCAGCACGAGGGAAACTTCGCCCATTCGCTCTATGTGTACGAAGAAAATGTGCACGTTCCCTTCATCGTCGTGGTGCCGGGCGTGACCGACTCCGGCGAGCGCGCGCCGCAACTGGGCTCGCTCATCGACGCCGCGCCGACGCTTTTGGACCTGGTGGGCCTCCCCATCCCCGAGCGCTACCACGGGCGCTCGCTCATCGGATTACCGCCGATGGTGGCTCGGTTCTTCACCGACTACACGTCGCTCTTCTTGGGGATGCGACACGGAAACTGGAAGTTCATCTACGACGTGGAGGCCGGGCGGCCCGCTCTGTTCGATCTCTCGCGTGATCCGGCCGAGGAGCACGATCTCAGCGATCGGTTCCCCGAGCGCGTCTCCCTCTACGAAGGACACCTCAAGGCTTGGTCGTCGGCGCAGCGAGCCAGGATCACGGCCCGGTGACCGTGGCGTGCCGCTCTGGCAAGGCAAAAAGCGTCTCGCCCATGCGAATGTCGCGCCCCGCGGCGGAAACGCCGTGGCCGGCTGCGCCCTTCGGCAAGAGCAAGACCACGGTCGAACCGAACGTGAAGTGACCGAGCTCGTCGCCTTTGGCGAGCCGTACACCGATCGGAAAGGGACGGCGGCCTACCCAATCGCGACGAGCGGCGTGGCGGAGCTCGATGCCGCCGATGAGGCTCGCGCCTACGAGCACGGCGATGAGCGAGTGTCCACCTTCGGTGACGAATCGCAGCGTCGCGCGTTCGTTGCGCTCGTAGATGCGGTCGATGTGCCGGAGCGCGTCTTCGTTTTGCGGGAAGTATCGCCCGGGGATGTACCTGCAATCGACGAGCTCGCCGGAGGCGGGCGCGTGGACGCGGTGGTAGCCGCGCGGTGTGAGAAAGATGGTGGCGTATTTGCCCCCGACGTAGCCGTCGAGATCGATGTCGTACCTTCCCCCGTTGACCAAGCGATCGAGCGAGAGGCGTTGCTCTTTGACGACGAGGATCGTTTCGCGATCGATGATTCCCATCGCCAAAAGCCGTCCGTCGGCGGGCGCGACGATGCCCCCGCCGATGGACCTCGCACCCTCGCGCAATTCACGGAGAAAGAAATCCTCGAGGGACGTGTACCGCCGCGGGGGAAAGTCCGTGAGGTCGATGTCTTCAGCGCGAATCCAGGTTCGAACGGCGCGATCGACGAGCCATCGCGGCCGCGTGGCCCGGGTGATGCGCGCTGCGGCGGCGTTGATGAAGGCGTGCGGAAGCAAGCCGTAGGAGCGCAGGAACCAAGGTCGGCGATGCCACATCGGCGCTAGTGCCGCTTGGCCAAAGTCGGATCCGACCTTGGCCAAGCCCGCGCTTCGCGCGGAGGCGGCTTCACCGCCTGGCACTCTCCTTTTGTCTCCGGGGGCTTCGCCCCGCCCCGCCGGGGCTTCGCCCGGAACAGGGCCCCACCCCCACGGCACCTCCGGCGCCGATCTACCAGGTTCTCGACGCTCTCGAATCCGAGGGCCAAGTTTTCGCCGCGCGGCACTAGTAAGAAACCTCGGTCAAGCTGTCTCACCGCGACGCCGGTTTCCTGCATCGTGTGTCGGGCGCAGCCCGGTGGGGGGCTAGTAAGAAACCTCGGTCAAGCTGTCTCACCGTGACCCCGTTTCCCGCATCGTGTGTCGG
>DATEMX010000504.1:0-17748 GCA_035275365.1 Polyangiaceae bacterium
GGCAAAGGTTGCGCAACCGGCCCCGCAGCGGGAGCCGTCGCTGGAGGCAGCGCCGGCGAGGGCGTGCTCTGTGCCGCGGCGACTGCGGGACCGAACAGTCCGAAGAGCAGGCTGCCCATCGACGATAAGCGAGTGCATCTCATGGACAGCAGGATATCCGAATCTGCACGAACGACGACGTCGAAAGCCTCTCGGCGATCATAGTCCGAGCCAGGGACTCGGCTCCACCGTCGTCGATCCGTGGCGGACCTCGAAATAGAGCGCGGGCCCCCTGTGCTGCGTCCGCTCGGTCGCGCCCTCGTCGGGTAACGCCATTCCGACCGTTCCAATCTTGGCTCCCGCCGAGAGGTCGTCACCCACGCGAACATCGGTCGACCCGAGGTAGCCCATCAACGTGTAGTAGTGATCGCCGTGATCGAGGATCACGATCTGTCCGAACGGATCGTAACGATCGGCGAAAGCGACACGACCCGCATGAACGGCGCGCACCGGCGTACCAGAGGGCGCCGACATCTCGAGCCCCGGACCAGGCGCGCCCGGCTTGCGAACGTTGCGAATCTCCGCGCGGCCTGCAATGGGAAAGGGCAGCCGGCCTTTCATACCGCGAAATCCCTCGGTGCTGCCAGAAGGGCCTTGGGGCCCGGCGGGGCTGCCGATTCCGGCGCCATAGATGGCGACGTAGTCGCCGACGCCCGTCGACGTCTCGAATGCGCGGTCGAACGAGCGCTTGCGGTCTTCTGCCTCGTCGGCCAAAAGTTGGGCCTTGTTCGCGGCTTCACGCTCCATCTCGAGGGGAGCGCGCTTGGCCGAGAGCCCCTGTAGCAGGGCGAGGATTTCGACACGACGTACGCCGGCCCGGCGAAACTCGCCGGTGTCTTGATCGAGAGCGCGCCGCGCGCGCTCCATCTTGATGGCGTGATCGAGGAGCGCGCCGAAGCCGCTTCCCACGGGCAAGAGACCGAGCCGCACGACCCGGTACATCGATCGCCCGCGGAGAATCATGCGGTGGCGCGCGGCTTCCTCCTTCGTTGCGAGCGACTCGAACTCGGCGCGCAACGTCCGCTCTTCACGCTCGAGCGCCGCCAGCGAAGCCGCTGCGCTCCCCGCGGCCCCGAGAGGCGGCGCCGGGCGAAAACCCGCGCGATCGTCAGCGCGAACGAGCCCCGCGAGCACAACAGCCGCGACGCCGAAGCAGGTCGAGCCGAGCCGCATCTCAGACCGCCGCGAGGCGACGGACCCCGGCGAACGCCGACGCCGCGCCGAGGACCCCGCCCACCGCCACCATGCCGAGCGCGATTTCCCAGGGGAGGAACGTCGGATTGATACCCAGCAAGAGACCGAGCTCGTCGTCGAACCTGCCGCGCACGACGAGATAAAGTACGCCCAAGAGGCCGAGCGACACGAGCGCGCCGAGAGCGCCCTGCATCGCGCCCTCGATCAAGAAAGGGCCCCGCACGAAGCTGTCGGTGGCTCCGACGAGCTTCAGGACTTCGACCTCGATGCGGCGGCGGTGCAGCGCGAGACGCATAGTCGATCCAATCACGCTGATGACCGCGGCGAACACGACGAGGGCCAGAATCGCACTCGCCACGACGCCGCCGCGCATGAGCGAAGCGAGCCGATCGGTCCAACGCTCGTAGGTCTCGACCGACTCTACCATCGGCAGGACGCGCAGCTTCTCGGCCATCGAGGCAACGTCGGCGCTCTCTACGTCGTCGGCCAGAGAGAGCTCGAACGAGGCCGGAAACGCTTCGACCGGAAGGACCGCGAGCGAACCCGAAAGGCCGTCGTCGATCATGTCCTTGCGCGCGTCCGACGCCGACACGAACCTCGCCGCGGTCACCTCGGGGCTCTGTTCGAGCGCACGCTTCAACGTCGTGATCTTCTCGTCCGATGCTCCATCGCGGAGATAAACCGAGATCCTCCCGGCGCGGGCCCAGCGAAGCTCGACGGCGTGTAGGTTCACGACCACGAGCAGCGCCGACGCCAGGCAAACGAACGCCACCGCCAACGAGAAAACACTCAGCATGTAGAGCTTCCACTCCCCGCGGCCGCTGCGCCAGACCCTACCCACCGATCGTCCGATCATCGTGCGCCTGCTTTCCGTCGTTGCGAGCTCAAACGGCGAGCCTCCCTTCGAGTTCGAGATCATCGAGCTCGATATCCACATCCACGGCCGCGAGATCCACGGCCGGGAGCCCCTGGGGAACGTCGATGGCTCGGCCTTCGTCGAGGACGACGATGCGATGTGCCTGCGCCTCGAGTAGCGTGCGATCGTGCGTCGCGAAGAGCACGGTCGTACCCGACTCGTGGATCTCTTCGAAGAGACCGAGGATGTCGATCGCAAGCAGGGGGTCGAGGTTACCGGTCGGCTCGTCGGCCAAAATGATGGCCGGCTCTCCCACGATCGCGCGTGCGATGGCAACGCGCTGTTGTTCGCCGCCCGAGAGCGAACCGGCGCGGTCGACGCCGCGGCCGACCAGCCCGACGCGCTCGAGCACCTCGCCTACCCGGGTGCGAATGAGCCGCTGCGGAAGGCCCAAAACCTCGAGCGGAACGGCGATGTTGTCGAACACGCTCCAGGTCGGCACGAGCCGGAAGTCTTGGAATACGACACCCATGTTGCGGCGCAGCGCGGGGATCGACTCGTTCGTGAGACGTGCCACGTCGCGGCCCAAAAAGAGGATGCGCCCGTCGTCGGCCTGCTCGGCGCAATAAACGAGGCGCAGCAGCGTGCTCTTGCCTGCCCCCGAAGGCCCCGTGATGAAGATGAACTCGCCGCGCTCCACGGTGAGATCCATCCCGCGCAAGACGGGCTGGTCGTTTCGGTACGACTTGAAGACCGAGTCGAAAGTCAGGATCGGCCGCGCGGCCGCCGACGGATCGAATCGCTGCCCTTTACGTAAGAGAGGACGGAAAGCAGCTCCGCTACGCGCCATGACCAGCTCGTTAACAGGTCACCCTGAAATCGAACAAATTTTCGGGTGCTAAAAGTAGCGGAGGATCTTCCCGCCGCGGTAGAGCGCGCTGCGACGATGGAGCGAACCGCACGCCGAGCAGGGGAGCGAGCTGCAGGTCAGGTGACGAACGCGCTTGCAGTGCGTGCAGACGCCGACGGCAGCTGTGGCAACCACCGCCTTGGAGCACGCATCGCAAGTGAGCGGACGCTTGGGCCGAATTCGCGAGAGCAGGTAAGCGGGCATCTTGTCGCGGCCGAGCATAGCGACAAGGGGGCCCAGATGTCACCGGGCTAGCTCGACCGTGTGAGCCTTTGGCGCGGGCAGCGGCTACGATGGGGGGGTTTCAGGATGCGAATCGTCTATTTCGGGCTACCTGTCGCCGCGCTGCTCCTCCACGGGGACGGGGTCGACATCGATCTCGCGGTCATAAGCCGCGCCGACGCCGCCGGTCGGAGGCGCCTCGCGAAGTGCATGGGCCAAAGTCGGGTGTTCACTCGCGGCGATCTGTCGCAAGAAGCGCTGCACGCGCGAGTCCGCACCTCGGCGCCCGACCTTCTCGTAAGCTGGTTTTGGACGACGAAGCTCCCGCTCTCACTCGTCCGCGAGGCGCGCCTCGGCGGTATCGGAGTCCACCCCTCTCTCTTGCCGCGGCATCGCGGGCCCGATCCGTACTACGCGGCCATCGACGAAGGGGACGCGACGACGGGTGTCACCGTGCACCGCATCGCCGAGGGGTACGACACGGGCGCGATCCTCGGCTCGCGAAAGCTCGCCATCGAGCCTGGTTGGACCGCGTGGCAGCTCGCGCGCCGGCTCGACCGACCCTCTCTGGCTCTCCTGCGGGAAACCGTGGCCCTCATGGCCACGGGCGCTCCAATTGCCGAGCAACAGCAAGACGAGTCCAAAGCGTCCTGGGCGCCGCTTCCGTCCCTTTCGGACTGCGCGCTTCGCTGGTCGTGGCCCACCGACAAGATCTTGCGGCGAATTCGAGCCCTCTCCCCTGCACCAGGAGCTTTCACCGAGATTCACGGCCGCGTGCTCACGATTCTGCAAGCCGAACGGGCTTCGCGCTTTCCCCGCGCGCTTGCTCCGGGTGAAGCCGCCGTCGTCGGCCCGTCGGCGGTCGTTCGCTCGGCCGACGGGGCCATCGAGCTCGTCCGTGGCGAAATGGGCGGGGAGATGCTCGATGTCGAAGGCCTCGCGAGCGTCGTCGCGCGCGGCCAGGAGATGATGATAGGCTAACCACTTGCCGGAGGACCCATGTCCGATCCCGTTTCGGCCGCCAAATCGGCCCGTGAATCACTCGCTCGTGCACTAGGCGCCATTCAGTCCGATCCCACGACGCCACCGCAGGTCATGGCGATCGCCGAGCCCGTGTCGAACGCCATGGGTGCGCTCTTCCAAGTCGAACGTTCTGGCGGAGCGGCCGCGGCAACGAGCGGTCCCATCGCGCTCGAAGCCGTTCGACGCGCGCTGGGTCTCCTCCAGCAGCAGCCTTCGAATCACCCGACCGTGCAAGTGGCGCTCGAGGCCGTCGCCGGCTCGCTCGGACTCGTTCACGGCATCGCGACTCCCAAGCCCGCGGCCCCTGCACAAGCTGCGCAGCCCTACGCGCAGACGGCGCTCCAATCCCCCGCGCAGCAGCCCTACGTTCCTCCCGCGCAATCGCCGCAAGCTTACGCCGCCACTTACGTGGCGCCGGCCCCGGCTCCTCTGACCCAACCGCAAGCGGCCTACCAGCCCACCCGAGTGGCCCATCAAGCCCCGGCCGGCATGCCGCACACTGCCGGCGCAACGGGGGCGCGCATCGACGCCGAACTGGGAGCCCACAGCGCCTCGAATTTTTACAAGGGCCTCTCGGGCAACGACGTGATCGAGCACGGTGGCGTCTTCATCGCGACCTACAACATCCCGCGGATTGGCACGACCATCACCGTGCACGTCTCGATGCCCGGTGGTTACGAGTTCGACGCGCTCGCCGTCGTGCGATGGACCCGCGAGACGGTCGACTCTTCGCACGGCCAAGCCGCGCCGCCCGGCTTCGGAGCCCAGTTCACGCAGATTACGCCCGAGGCTCGGCAGCTCGTCTACCGCTACGTCCGCAATCGCGAGCCGCTCTTTCACGACGACTTGTGACGTTCATTTTCCCAGCGTCGCGGTCACAAAGAGGAGATCGAGAGGACACGTGAGCGGCCTCTGCGTGCGCCTGTCGAGCGTCGCGTTTTTCACCGCCGCTTTTCTAGAGCTCCTCTTGTTCTGTTCGCCCGCGCGCGCGGCCGGTGACCCTTACCTCGAGTGGTGGACCCTCGAAACACCGCATTTTCGCGTCCACTACTACAAAGGTCTGGAACCAGCGGCGGAGAAGATCGCCGGCATCGCCGAAGGCGTGAACTCGCGACTCGAAGGCGCCCTCGGCTGGAAGATGTCGGAGGTGACGGAGATCGTCCTCACCGACAACACCGACGACGCCAACGGTTCGGCGGCGACGATCCCGATGAACACGATCCGCCTCTACGCGACCGCCCCCGACGACACCTCGCCGCTCGGCGACTACGACGATTGGTACCTCGAGCTCGTGACCCACGAGCTCACCCATATTCTGCACACCGACAACGTCACTGGGGTTCCGGCCTTCGTGAACAAGCTCACCGGCAAGATATGGACTCCCAACCAGATGCAGCCGCGCTGGATCCTCGAAGGTTTGGCCGTCCTCGAAGAGAGCGAGCACACGGGCGGAGGTCGCAACCGCTCGTCGGTGTTCGACATGTACCTCCGGGCCGACGTGCTCGAAGGACGCATGGCCACGCTCGACCAAATGTCGCACTCCGTGCGGCGCTGGCCCCAGGGCAACCTCTGGTACCTCTACGGTTCGCGATTTCTCACATGGATCGCCGACGTGTACGGCGAGGCGACGTTTCGAACGGTCGCCCAAGACTACGGCCGGCAAATCATGCCGGGCAGCATCAACCGATCGATAAGGCGTGCCACGGGTCAAACCTACGAGCAACTCTACGACGGCTGGAAAGCGTACCTCGGCGCGCACTACCGCGCGCAGATGGCCGAGGTCTCGGCGCGCGGTCTGCGAGAGGGCACGCGCATCACCGAACACGGACAAATCGTAGCGCAGCCACGCTTCGTGCCGAACGCCGCCAAGAAGACGGACTCGCCCTACGAGCTCGTCTATTTTCGCGACGACGGCCACTCTCGCCAAGGGCTATATCGACTGGCGCTCGCGGGCCCCGGTCGAGCCGACCGAGCTCGCGAGGAGCTCGTGGTGCGTACGCGCGGCAAGAGCAGCGCGGCCTTCGCGAGCGACGGTCGCCTCGTCTTCGGATCGACGGCGGTCACGCGGCGCGTCTACGCGTTCAACGATCTCTTCGCGCTCCCGCCCGGCGTCGAAGATCCCGGCGGATTCGATCCCGCGCGCAAGCGGCTGACCGAGGGCGAGCGCGCCCAAGAACCGGACGTGAGCCCGACCGGCAGGGAGCTCGTCTTCACCGAGAATCACCGCGGAACGCAAACGCTCATGATCGCCGACCTCTCGGACGACAGCGCTGTCACCGGCGCTCGCGCGCTCGTTCCGAGCGGCCGCTTCGAGCAGGCCTACACACCGCGATTCTCACCCGACGGCAAATGGGTGGCCTACAGCGCTTGGACATCGGGCGGGTACCGCGATATTCGCTTGGTCGACGTCGGCACCGGGCAGTTCTCCGAGATCACCCACGATCGCGCGCTCGATTGGCAGCCCACCTTTTCGCCCGACGGAAAAACGCTGTTTTTCGCGTCCGATCGCGCCCTCGGCATTCCCAACGTCTTTGCCTACGATCTCGCCGGCAAGACCCTGCGCCAAGTCACCAACGTGCGCACCGGCGCGCTTTTCCCGGAGATCTCGCCCGACGGCAAATTCCTGATCTATGCCGGTTACGGCTCATTCGGCTACGACCTCTACGCGCTTCGCCTCGATCCGGCGCAGTTCACGGAGGCCCCGCCCTACGTCGACGTGCGCCCCGATCCGCCTGGGCCGGCGTATGGAGCGATTACCTCGCGGCACCGCTTTAGCCCGCTCGGCACGCTGCGACCACGCTCATGGAGGTTCGACTACAGCCCCGGCAACTTCGGTCAAGCGCTTTCCCTGACGACGAGCGCTGCCGACGTCGTCGGCCATCACGCCCTCTCCGCCGCGCTCCTCATCGAGACGCAAGGCGGACTGCAAGGAGCCCTCGCCTACGGATACGGGCGCCTTCCTTTCGACTTCGGCATGAGCGTGGCCCGCTACGTTTCGCCCGTCTTCGACGCAAGTCGGCAGCTTCGCGCGACACAGCAGAGTGTCGCCGTCGCCAGCGCTATCAGCTATTCGCTCCCGAACGAGTTCGAAGGCAACTCCTTTTCGCTCGCCTACTCGCTGAGTCGCAGCGAAAAAACGGTGGTGCGACGACGGGATTTCGATCCCGAGGAGCTGGTCGGCAATGTCACGGCCTACCAACTGCCTGCGGCGGGACAGGTCGGCGCGGTCTACTTGGGGTGGGGCTACTCCAACGCCGAGGGATACCTCCACTCCGTCGGCGCCGAGCGCGGCTTCACGCTCTCCTTGTCCGCGAGCGCCGCGAGCCCCGCCTTGGGCGGCGACTACACCATCTACAGCCTCAGCGCTTCGGCGACAGCCTACGTACCCATGCCATGGGCGCCGCACCACACGCTTGCGTTGCACGCCGCGTCGGCCATCAGCGCCGGCCAGCGACGCTACACCTATTACAACGGAGGATTCCAAGAGAAGCCCCTGTTCGAGCGGTTCGGCCTCGGCACGTATCAGGGCCCGTTCGTGCTGCGCGGCTACCCACCATTCGCCTTCGGCGGTCCGCAGTTTTACCTCGCGAACGCCGAATACCGGTTTCCGATCTGGAACATCGATCGGGGCATGTCGACGTTCCCGTTCTTCGTGCATCGCATCAACGGAAACGTCTTCGCCGACTACGGCGGAGCCTTCGACGATCTCGACCCGCACGACTGGACCAAGCAGTTTCATTTGGGCGTGGGAGCAGAGCTCTGGGTTGAGCTCACCATCGCCTACTTCCTCAGCCCCTACGTGCGAATCGGCTACGCCCGCGGCGTCGCCGACGACTTCGCCATTCCGAAGGGTCAGACCTATATCGTCTTCGCGGCGCCTTTCTGACGACAGATCGGGGTTCTAGGGATGGAGGTGCCCCGACGAACCAGCCATTGACGCTCTCGTGGCTCAGAGGTCAGCCCAGATCCAGCGCACCTTGAAACCAGCCCTTTGCTTCACCCCGGATGTCACCAAAACGCTGTTCCATGATTCCGTAGGCGTGAAGGATGCTCAACAACAGGTCGGAGTTGCTGCGGTCCTTGCCGCGAAAATCGAGGTATCGCCCAGGATGGAGGGCACCAGCGGCGCCTCCGATCAACATCAGCGGGATGTCCTCCTGGCTGTGCGTGGCGCCCACGGAAAGCTCATTGGTCCAAAGGATGCCGGTCTTGTCGAGCAATGTACTGCCGTCGGGTTCGACAACGGACGTAAGCTTTCCGAGCATGTACGCCATCATGCTGGCGTACCAGGTGTGGATTATCTCGAGCTTGGGATCCCGAGCATGAGCCAGATCGTGGTGAGTAGCCCCACCGGCCCCGATGTGGCCGAAGCCTACGCGATTGCCAGCCATGGACCACTGCATCGTTCCGACACGAATCAGGTCGCAGCTGAGCGCCATGGTCAAGAGGTCTATCTGCGCTTTGCCGATCGGCTCGAACAGATCGCCCGTACAACCGTTGATGTTCTTCACGCCTTTGTTGGTGCCCTGCTCTTCTTCTTTGCAAGGGCGCCCCGACGGTAGGCCGGCTCCGCTAGGTGGCTTACAGGACGCGGAGTTGGCGATACTTGGCGGGATCACGGCAACCTGTTGCTCGAGCTTGCGAATGAGCTCACGGTGCTCACTGAGCCGCCGTTGGTCTTCAGTGCCCAGCTTGCGCATGATCCCGGCGTAGCTTTCCTGCACGTAGTCGAGCACACTGCCCCGCTTCTTGCTCCGGCGCAGGGCAGCGGCAGCCTGCTCCTCGGCGGTGCCAGTTCCGCCGCTCATCGGTTGCCCCGTGGGCGGCGCGCCGAACAGATCCTTGAAAGCCTGCTGGGGATTGCTCTCGACGTGCATGCCTTCGTACTGAGGGATCAGCTTGTTATTGTCAGACGTGTCCTTAACGAACGTAGGCGTCAGCGTGTACTTGTAGTTGAGGCGTGCCGAAGTCGCCGGGATGTCGGAGACCTGAACGCCGAACTGGTAGGATGGGAATTTCGCGGCCAAAGCCCCCCGGTAGTCGGGCTCTTGACAGATGCGCTGATCGACGGAGTAAAATGTGGGGTTCGTGATGCCCGTGCCTGGAGCCAGGACCCCCTGTTCGGTGCTCCAAATGCCACCCCGGGAGTTGGTGCCGCCCGTCGCGATGCCGGCGTTGCCCTGATGCACGCCTCCGTTGGTCGTGTTGTCCCTGGAACCCTTGTTGTGGAGCCCTGATAGGATCAGGAGATACTTGCGATAAGGCTCGAGGCTTCCGTGCAGTTTGCCCAGCTTGAAGTCGGTCAAACCACCGCTCGGCCGCCACGCATTCATGACCATCCCGTTGTTTTCGCTCCAAAGCAGAAAACGGCGGATGGGCTTTGCAGCTTGGGCGGCGGCCCGACTTGGAAACATGGCATTCAAGAGCGGTAGGCCGATCGCCACCCCGCCACCACCGCGAAGGAACGTTCGTCGATTTACGTGCCAACTTTTCATGACGTGCCTTTCAATCGAACTTGCGAATGCGATAGATGTCGCTGGTCACGACGTCGAGATAGATATCTTTGAGGGACGTGCTTCCCACCGCAGTAGCGCTGGCCGCGGCGTTTGGGCGGCCGAAACAGCTGTGATCGGTCGCCGCCAAGGTCTGACCCAGGCTGTACTGGAGCCAGTTATCGCTCAGGCAGCTTTTCACGCTGGCGCTCTGAGCCAATGCTTGGGCCAGCTTAGCCGGCGAAGCGTATTCTCCGACGAGATCGGGATTCTCGTCACCATTGGCAGCGTAGGTCCCGGTCTCGATGACGGGCACCCCGTCGATGTCGAGCTTCCGGGACAGGCCGTCGGCGCCGTAACGCTCCAAGACGAAACCCAGCGGCTCGAGCAGCGCGTGGCAAGTCTTGCAGACCGAGTTGCTGGAGGTCACCTCTCCGAAGAACAAGCGCGGCGGCGTGTTGTCTGCGCCGCCAAAGCGCTGGTTCAGCGAGTCGATCTTCTCCGCAACACCAGGTAGCATGGTGGCCATGGGGATGGGGGGCGGCACGCCTTCGCAGGTAAGGCGCCGCCGGATGAAGCGACCTCGACCGATGGGGTAAGTGCGGCTCGCTGCGGACAGGCTCACCCCCTGAATCGGTCCCTCGGTCGACAGCAACCCCGCGAACGTCAAGAGGCCGACACGTTGCGCGGCAGGCGGCAGTGTAGTCTTCGTAAAGTCTTTCCCTGTGAAGGGCACTCCATAGAACTTAGCCAGCGTGGGGTTGAGGAACCCGTAGTCCGCGGTGAAGAGTGCGTTCAGGTCGCCGCCAGTTTGCACCAAGCTCTGCACGAAAAGTTGCAGTTCTTGCTTGAGCAAAGGCACAATGTCGGGCGTGTAGCTGGGATAGCGTGTAGCGTCCTTGGGGATCGAACCGAGGTAATCGGTGTACAGCCACTGCCCGACGAAATCGGCGAACATCTTCGTCGAATTGCCGTGGAGGAGCAAGCGTTCTGCCTGCGCTCGAATACCTTCAGGCGTGTTGAGCTCGCCCGCCGCGGCCGCCGCGAACAGGGCTGCGTCGGGCATGCTACCCCAGAAGTTATAGCTGAGTCGCTGCGCCACCTCGTAGCCGCTCAAGCGGCGCATCGTCGGCGCACCGGCAACGCTGTCGGCGACACCGGCCTCCACTCGATACAACAGCGACGGGTGCTGGAGCATGGCCGCCAGAACCATCTCGACGCCCGCGCCGAAGCCTTCGGCCTTGGCAGCATCGTAGAGACCTACCAGTGCCTGCACTTCCGACGCCTCGAGTGGTCGCCGGTAAGCGCGGGGGCCAAAGCTTTCGATGAATGAGCGAGCGCACGCGTCGTTCTGGTTGGCCGGAGCGCAGCCCGTGAGCCCTTGCACGTTTTGAACCGCCTTGCCAGCGATCTCCCAGGCCGTGTCTTGCCAGCGCGACGGCAACTGGTCGATCAGCAACGCGCCTCGATAGTCCTCCCCACGGGCACCCCTGGGTATCACCACTTCGGCGCTGATGCCGGGCAGAAGATCATCCAGCGTGTTCGTGAGCTCGAACTCGTTCAGCATTTGCAGCGGCGCTTGAAACGAGTCCGCAGGGCAGCCTGGGTCGAGCGGTGGATTTTTCCCTTGTGGGCCTCCTGGACCTCCTGGGCCTTGTGGATGCGGGCCGCCAACGCCGGGCGTGTTGTCTGCTTCGGGGTAAGGGTCCCCTATGAGCCCGGAGCAACCACAGACGAACCAAACAGCCGTCGCGAGCGGAAGCACGAAAGAAGTCGACCTCTTCATTTCAATACCTCAATGGGCAAAGCCCCTAATGGGAGCAGGCGCCCTCAACGCCGACGAGCAAGGCGTTTGAGCATGCAGGAGCGCGCAAGAGATCTACCATACACGCCGAGGTGAGAAAACAGTTTCTTTTCCAAAGTGGACGGCGAGAAGAGCGCGCGCGAGCAACATTTTGACGCTGCGGTAAACTTCAACTTTTCGTCGAAAACGGGAGGCAAATTTGGCGGGGCGTGTCCCTAAATTCCGAATATGGGCACACTCCCTAGAGCCAAGAAATTCGGCCAATTTCTCGAAGGGGAATAGAAAGGCGAGATGGCCCTCCGATCCGCGTCAGGTATCATTTCGCTCGCGCTCTGCATTTGGGGCGTCGCCGGTTGCGCCGCGCTCGGCAATTTCAGCCCGACGGTGCGGGTCCAAGACGCAGCCAATGATCTCACGACGGCCACACGATTCGGCCGCATGGACGTAGCGATGGAGCGCGTGAGCCGCGCCGGCCGCGAGCCCTTCGCGCGGCGCCACGCCAACTGGGGCGGCAGCCTGCGGGTCGTCGATTGCGAGATTTTGGGGCTCAGGCTCACCGACAAGGAGCACGCCGTCGTCATGCTTTCGGTAAACTGGCAGCGGCTCGACGACACCGAGATGCGTTCGACCCAAATCACCCAGCATTGGCAAGATCACCGGGGCACATGGCTCCTCGAAACCGAAGAGCGAACCACCGGCGACGTCGGGTTACTCGGCGACAATGCTACCGTCGTACGGCCCCCGCCGAGCAGCGCTCGGTTCGAGACCATCACGATTCGCTAAAGTCAGAGCTCGCTATTCGCGAGCTCTACCGCGTCCGAGCGAGGCGAGCCGGGTGGGGCGAAGCCTCAAAAAAACGACGCTTTTCGGGCCGTCCCTCCGCGGGGCCAGGGGCCTTTTGCCCATGGCCCGAACCGGGCTCGCTCAGCTTGCCGCAACGGCCGCGGAGGCCTTTTTGGTGCTCTTTTTGGCGGGCGCCGCCGCCTTGTGAGCAACCTTCTTTCGCTTGTCGCGCGCTTTTTTCTTCGCTTGCGACTTCTTTCGCTTCATCTTGGCCGAGTTTCGACGGTCGTGTTTACCCATGCTTGGAGCGCTCCTAACGGCGGGACAATTGCCCTACCTCGCCGATGAAAGCAAGCTCTCTACGCCGCTGCCGGCGCCGCGAGGCGCCCGAATCCGCCGGACCTTTGGCAAATGACACACGCATGTCACCATTTGCTTGCCTAGCCCACCGAACCCAGTAGGCTCGTGCAGTCCCCCTGCCCGGGGGCCGCCATGGCAGGCTCGAAGAAACGCGACGGTGTCTTCTACGATGCCTTCGAGCAGCACGCGGCGTGTCTCGTCGGCGCGTCGAAGACGCTCGCCGACGTTTTCTCGAACATCGATCGAGCCGTCGAGCTCTCCGACAAGATCCGCGACCTCGAGCACCGGGGCGACAAGATCACCCACGACACCATCGCGCGCCTGCACAAGACGTGGATTACGCCCCTCGACAGCGCGGATATCCGCAGCCTCATCACCAGCCTCGATGACGTCCTCGATCTCACGGAAGCGGTGAGCGAACGCGTCGTCCTCTTCGAGATCAAGAAGAGCCAAGACGACGCCGCGCAGCTTTCCCAAGTGCTGGTCAAGAGCTGCGAGGCCGTCGCCCGAGCCATCCATCTTTTGCCGACCCTGAGACGCTCGCAAGAGATTCTCGACTTGTGCATCGAGATCAATCGTCTCGAGAACGAAGCCGATCGCATCTATCGGCACGCCCTCGCGACGCTCTATCGAACGAGCAGCGACTCGCAGACACTCGACGTTCTCAAGTGGCGCGACATCTACGACAATCTCGAAGCAGCGACCGACAAGTGTGAAGACATCGCGAATATCCTCGAAGGGGTAGTGCTGGAGTATTCCTGATGACCATCGCGCTCTACGCCATGATCGCGTTGGCGCTCGCCTTCGACTTCATCAACGGGTTTCACGACGCTGCGAACTCCATCGCCACCGTCGTATCGACGCGTGTCCTCTCGCCGCGCGCCGCGGTCGTGTGGGCCGCGGCGTTCAACTTCGTCGCCTTCAAGGTTTTCGAGACGAAGGTCGCCGGAAGCATCGCCAAGGGCGTCGATCCAGCGGCCGTGTCGCTCACCTTGGTCGGCGCGGCCCTCATCGGCGCCATCGCGTGGAATCTCATCACGTGGTGGTTGGCGCTCCCCACGTCGTCGTCGCACGCGCTCATCGGCGGGTTGGCCGGCGCGGCCATCGTCAAGGCCGGCTTCGGCTCGCTCGACCTCGACTTCTTCCTGAAGACCGCGCTCTTCATCGTCATCTCGCCCGTCCTCGGCATGGTGCTCGGCGCCACTCTGATGCGGCTGCTCATCTACTTTTTCGGCGATCGATCGCCGCACGCCGTCGATCGCACCTTCCGAAGGTTGCAGCTCGGATCGGCCGCCCTCTATTCACTCGGCCATGGCGGCAACGACGCCCAAAAGACGATGGGCATCATCGTCGCGGCTCTCATTGCCACTGGTCAGTTGGCCGTCAAGGCCGGCGAAAGGCCAGAAATCCCCTTTTGGGTCGTCATTATTTGTCACGCGGCGATGGGCCTCGGGACTTTGTCCGGTGGATGGCGAATCGTCCGGACGATGGGCATGCGAATCACCAAGCTCGCTCCGGTCGGCGGGTTTGCGGCAGAAACGAGCGGAGCGCTGACCCTCTTTCTGGCGACATCCCTCGGTGTGCCCGTCTCCACGACGCACACGATCACAGGATCGATCGTGGGCACCGGAAGCGTGCGCAAGCTTTCGGCAGTTCGCTGGGGCGTGGCCGGACGCATCGTCTGGGCATGGGTACTCACGGTGCCGTCTGCAGCGGCCATCAGCGCGACGAGCTACCTCGTCGGAACGGCGCTCGGCATCCCGCGCTAGAACACCGAACGGTTTGAAAACGTCGACCGATTCAACGGTTGCACGTCAGTCGGCAGAGTGCCTTGCTCCGGCGGGGCGGGCGAAGCCCCCGGTGAAAAAAGAACCTAGAAACACCGGACGGTCTTGACCGCTCGGTGTTTCTTTCTAGGGGGCCGCCCGTGATTCTTCAGTGGCGCGAATCAGCCAGACGAAGCACCCTCGAGCGCGCGTTCTTTGCCGCGGACCTCGAGGCGATATCGACTGTTGACGGTCTCGATGTAGAAGACCTCGCGACCTGCCACGCGAAGGACGCGTTTGACAGGCGTGGTCACGTATTCGTGCATGCCATCGGAGAACTCGATCACTATCACCGACCCCTTGCGAGGAGCACGAACCAGGCGGCCCGCTACGGCGCGAGAGCCGCGCCCAAGTTTCCGGAGAATGACCTGCACACTGACGATGCTAGCACCTCACCCCGCGGCGTCTAGGGTCACGGTTTGCGCGCCGAACTTTTTGATCGCGTGTCCTTTGGTCGATGGCGCGGTGCGGCTTAACCAACCGATCCCCAAAGAGTCTGAGCACTTAACGTCGCAAGACCTGCTCAGAGCGTGGGCTTGCTGACACCAGTGCACCTCGGCTCGCAAAGTAGGCACGGAGGACTTCGCGCGCGACGACGTTCGCCTTCGCTCGCCAATTAGGCGAATTGACGACCAAGACCGCGATCGATACCTCGGGGGCTCGGCTCGGCGCAAAGCCCACGAACCAGGTGTAAAATTGTTGAGTCTCCGCGCGCGTGAGCGTGCCGGTCTTGCCCGCCACGGAGATGTTCGGCAGAAAAGACCGCCCGCCAGCGTCGTGGAAGGCCTTGTAGCTCGTTCCGCCGCTCACCGTCGATTCCATCATCGTCGTCAGCGCTTGCGCCGTCTCCGGCCGAATGGCTCGTCGCAGAACGACGCGCTTGGGCGCCTGGTAGAGCGATCCCGTCGCATCAGCAACGGCGTCGACGAGAATCGGCTTTACGACTTCGCCGCGATTGGCAACCGTCGCGGCGATCATCGCGGCGAAGACCGGCGACATCGTCGTGTTCCAAAACCCAGCGGCCGTACGCGCGAACCCGAGCTTGTCCTCGGGCATGTGGATGGTGCTCGTGGCCATGGGTACGTCGAAAGGCACCCCTTCGCCGAACCCAAAGGCTCCTGCCATGCCGACGAGATCCGGTGGGGTCAAATTTTTCAGAGCGAGCCGCGCAAAGACCGTATTGAGGCTGCGGCCCATGGCCTCGCCGAGCGTCGCGCACCATCGGTCGCGCTTCGGATCTTCGATCAGATCTTGCGCCGTGATGCGGCTCTCTCCGCCAGCGTAGCACTGCCGCGCGTCGGGGGTGAGGCCAGCGTTTTCGACGAGAGCCGCCGCCGTGACGATCTTGAAGACGCTCGCCGCCGGCGCCGAAGCCTCGACGCACAAATCGCGCATCGGGCCCTTCTGCGTTTGGCTCGCCCAGACGAGCGCACGTCCGGTGTTCGTGTCGAGCAACACCACGGCGGCTTCTGGGAATTGGTACTCGCGCAGAATCCGCTGCGTCGTCCGCTGCAGCGCGGGGTCGATGGTGAGCGTGGCCACGCGGCCGAGCGGCCCCGGCGCCGTGACCTCGCCTTCGCCAAAGGTGAGCTTGTCGATTTCGATGCCGGTGAGGGGCGGTGGACCGGCGGGCTTCTTGGGCGGCGCCGCCGAGAGGGCAGGCAAAGGCGGCGGCAAGGCGCGTTCCCCTGCATCGTTCGCGTTCGCGCGGTGCAACACGACGGGCATGAAGGCCGCGATCGACGCGGCTGCAACGAGGAGGCCTACCCAGGAACGCATGTGTCGCGAAAAAGGGACTTACCCGGCGCTGGGGCGACAGGCCAAACTTCTGACCTGTTTCGGCTCGATCATCATTGCGCCCGGAAGCCGTCAGCCGGTCGCAGCCAGGCGGCGTAGAGCGCTGGGACGACCGTCGCTATCAAGCAAATGACCATCGAGCTGGCCCCCGTGATGAGGAAGTCCTCGACGCTGACTTCGACCGGCAGGTGCGAAATGAAATAGACCTTGGGATCGAGCGGCAAGGCGTACACGAGCATGACCTTGCACACGATGATACCGAGGAAAAGCCCGAGCCCCGTCCCCACGGCGCCGATGAAGCCGCCTTGGTAGAGAAACGTTCGCAAGATGGCGTCGTTCGTGGCGCCCATCGCCTTGAGAACGGCGATCTCTTTCTTCTTTTCGAGCACGATCATGATGAGCGTCGCGATGACGGTGAACGCGGCGACGAAGATGATGAGAAAGAGCACGAGGCTCATGCTCGCTTTTTGGATGCGCAGCGCGGTGAAGAGGCCGTGGTTCAGCTCCTCCCAATCCATCGTGTGGTAGAGGCCGTTGGCGAGCATCTTGTCGATCACCCGCGAGATGCTTCGGGCGTTGTCGATGTCGGCGACTTTCATCTCCACGCCGGTCACGGTGTCGCCCTGATCGTAGAAGCCTTGCGCCTCGAAGAGATCGGTGTAGACGAGCTTCGAGTCGTACTGATCGAACCCCGCCTCGAAGATCGCGATGACGCGAAACTGCTTGGCGATGGGCGGTCGCACGCTGCCTTGACTGAACGCGTAGCCGATGGTCGGCGAGGTGACCTGCATGCAGTCGCCGATCGAAACACCGATGTTCTTCGCGAGCGTCGATCCCACGACGATCCCCGGCATCTGGCGGACGACCTCGGGGCTCCTGCACGGATCGGGATCGACGTCGTCGGGCAGCGCGTCGTCTGCGGGCAGCGCGCTCTTGTAGCCACCTTGCGGAACGATGGATCCACGCGGGGCGCTCCGCGGGAGGTCCGCTTGGGGTTCGCTCGGAAGCGGCTCTTCGCGTTGTTTTTCAGGCCGTGGCGGAGGTCGAGCGGCCGATGCCGCTGGGTCGGGCGATTCTTCGTGAAGCGTGGCTTCGATGGCGCGAAGCAGCGCCACGTTGCGGCCCTCATTGTCGCGCGGCGAGTCGAGGGCTCCGCTGCTCCCCGCGGGAGCGGGTGCGAGTCCCTTGCCCGGTGTGGGGGGAACGGGCAGCAAACTGGGGGGCAACTCCCCCGACTTGGCAGGTGGCGCGCCGCCAGGTCGACGAAGGCCCGCGAGCCCTCCGGTGCGGATGTGCCGCGGCAAATCGAGCACCTGCAGCATCCGCTCGGGGTCCACCCCTTTCAGGAGAACGCCGGTGGCCGTCTTGTCGTCGTGGCTCACCATCATCGGATTGATGATGAAAGGGCCGACCCCGGTGACTCCGGGGACCTTGGCGACCTT
>DATEMX010000505.1:0-6961 GCA_035275365.1 Polyangiaceae bacterium
GACGCGCAAAATCGAGCACAGACGTTCGGGGGGCACGACCACGTACCCACCTTCGCCCGTGGGCAACGCGCGAAAGCGCGCGGGGATCCGCATGAGCGCTTCGATGCCCGCGTCTTCCGAGCAGCTCTCGACCCACTCGACGAGCGTTTCCAGCAGGTTGATGCGACGCCCTTCGATCTCGATGCCGAGCTCCAAGCTGAACCAGTCGCCGTCTTCTTCGGCGGTCGCCGCCGCGAACCAGGCGTCATCGTCGTCGTTGACGGCGATGTAGGGGTAGGCTGCATCGATCTCGATCCGAAACCCGAGCGTTCGAAGCTCGGCGATGGCGCTCGCCGCGAACGAACACCAAGCGTGCACGCTGCCGTTCGGCGCGAGGAGGTAGTCGGCCTCCGAATCGACGCCTGTTTGAAAGTCGTCGAGGCATCGAACGTCGACGGCGCCGAAGCTCTCGAGCGCGCGCGCGGCGCGGCCTTCGGCGACGAAATCGCGTTCGACGGCCGCTACGCCAGCGCCGTCGCCGACGAAGAATTGTCGCCTTGCGTCGCCTGCCCGCAAGATCGTGCCGGCATAGTCGAACGAGAGCTTGAGGGCAGGCAGCTCTTTCTCTTCGAGATCGGGCACCAGGGCATCGCCAGAGGCTACGACCACGGATTCGACGAACAACCGGAGGCAGGGAACGGCGGGCAGAGACACCTGGTGAAATGAATAGCCCGCGCGGGCCTACAGCTTCAACCGAAAGTGAAGCGCCTTCGGCTTGGTGAGCCGATCGAAGCCGAGCCGGCTCAAGCTGTAGCCCCGCCCCGAATCTTTCCAGCCGCTCCAGGGCAGCGACGGATCGACGTGGTCGCAACGGTTCATGAACACCGTGCCGTAGTCGAGCGAGCGGGCCATCCTTTCGACGCGCGCAGGATCGCTCGTCCACACGCTCGCCGTGAGGCCGAACGACGACGCGTTCATGCGAGCGAGCGCATCTTCGTCGGACTCGACGCGCGCCACCGGCAAGATGGGGCCGAAGCTCTCGTTCTGCATGAGCCGCGCGCTCGGTTGCACGCCGGCGACGAGGGTCGCTTCGAAGAACCTCCCGCGCCCATCGACCGCCGCGCGCTTTCCGCCGGCCACGACCTTCGCACCGCCTCGCGCGGCGTCGGCGACGAGCGCCTCGAGCTCCTCGGAGTGGCGAGGTTGCGCGATGGGTCCGAGCGTCGTGCCCGAGTCCATTGGATCGCCCAAGACGTACGCGCGCACCAGCGCTTCGCTCGCTTCGACGAAGCGATCGTAGAGCGACGCGTGCACGTAGACACGTTCGACGGCGCAGCAGCTCTGCCCGGCATTGTAGATGGCGCCGTCGACGATGTTGGCGACCGCTCGGTCGAAGTCGCAGTCGGGGGCGACGTAGGCGGGATCGCTGCCGCCGAGCTCGAGGCCGACGTCGACGAACCGTTCGGAGGCCGCAGCAACGATGCGGTGGCCGCCGAAGACCGAACCGGTGTAAACGACATGGTCGATCCGGCGATCGCCCACCATCCGCTCGGAGGTTCGGTGGTCGCAGTGGAGGGCTTGCACGAGATGAGCGGGTGCGCCTGCCTCTTCGAAGGCGCGCGCGAAATGCTCGCCCACGAGCGGACTTCGCGGCGAATGCTTGATGATGACGGCGTTGCCCGCCATGACCGCCGGCATCACCACGTTGACCGCGGTGAGCAGCGGATAGTTCCACGCGGGCAAGTCGAGCACGACGCCGAGCGGGGCCTTGACGATGCGGCGTTCGAACCCGGGCTCGGTGCGGGGTACGACGTCGGCGAGCGACTCCACCGCGATGCCCGCCATGTACCGTGCGCGCCCGGCCATGCCCTCGACCTCGCCGCGCGCTTGGGCGAAGGGCTTGCCCATCATCGCGCTGATGTCGCGGGCAATTTCGTCCGCACGGGCGAGCATCGCCTGCGTGGCGCGCTCCGAAAGCTCGATTCGATCGCGAAGCGGCGTCTCCCGTGCGCCTTTGGCCGCGAAGGCCGCGCGATCCAGCGTGGTTTCCACGGCTGCTCCGTCGGCCAAAGCAACGGTGCAGGCAGGTTCGAGCGTGAAGGGGTTGTCGACGACGAGAGTTGAGCTCACGGGCCGATGATAGTCATCCGCCTACCTTGCGCTAGCAATACCTCCGCTGCCGTTTTCGGCAGCCGCCGCTCTCGCTCAATGACCATAAGGGCCCCAACCCACCTGGAGCGTCCGGACGTCGACGCCGAGCGACGACAGCGCCGCCTTCGGATCGTAGTGAAATGGCGTCGCGCCGAAGTTGATGGTCTCGTCGGCCGCCGTGCCGGAGCTCACCGGATAGCCGTAGAGCATGGGATAGACGGGCACGGTGGCGTTGGTGACGGCGATGACATCGACGACGATGCCTCCCGCGACGACGTACACGATAGGCGAAGTCCCGCGGTAGTCGACGGCGAACCCGAAATAGGTTTCGGTGTTCTGGTTTTTCAGCTTCGTGGTGAAATCGACGTCGAACATCAGCTCGCGCCACGCCCCGCCCTCCATGTTGACGGAGCACGAGGGCGGAACGTCCCACGGTCCGTAGGGGTCGAGGTTTCCGTCTTTTGTCACGATGCCGCCACCCACGTTGACCGGACCGACCTCGCGGTGAATCTCGAAGTATTGAAAGCCGCGGTAGAGACCTTGGTTCGCGCGGATTCCGATCTTCGCCGATGCGGTAAAATGCGCGCCGAGGCCGTTGGGGGTGAGGATCACCCCGCCGGCCGACTGTGCGTCGGGCACGAGCTGCACCGGAAGGTAAGTCGGCAACGTTCCCATCACGGTAACCTCGACCGAAGCGCGGGTTGTCTTTCCGGCGGCGTCGGTGATCGCGGCTTCGACCTCGTGGACGCCGATGGCATCGGGGGTGAACGTGAACGAGCCGCCGCGTCCGGAGACGCGCGCTCCCCTCGGCGTTGCGAGATCGCCCCATTCGATCTTCGACGTGAGATCGCCCTCTTCGAAGTCGCGCGCCGTGGCCGTCAACGTCACCGGCGAACCGTACGGCGCGCTCACGTCTTTGCTCATCGTGAGCACCGGCGCCTCGTCGCGAGGTGCCGCGTGGGAGCCGCCCCACCCTCGCACGAGCTGGCCAGCGTCAGCCAGGTGGGCGTCGTTCATCATCGCGACAGGATCATAGAAGAAAGGGAAATTGGTCGTGTCGTTGCCGGTGTTGATCCTCATCTGCGGTCCCACGTTTCGTCGCAAACCGCCAACGAAGATGTAGAGAGGTGCGCTGATCCTGGCGAGTGTCGAGCTGTAGACGATCCTCGCCCCTCCCCAATATCCGACGCCGATGACGTGCACCGTGGGATGCGAAAGGCGGTAGTCGACGATGAATCCATAGCGCGACGTTGCCTTGGAATCGAACCATGAGCCGTCGCCGGTATCGACGTCGAGGCCTTGGCCCGTGTCGTTGGGCGATCCATCGAGAGGTGCGGCGAGCGTCGCGACCCCGACGATCATCCAAGGCTCGTCGACGAGTCGCTCGCCTTCGAAGTAGTAAATTCCCGTGCCGGGGTCGATGGCCGTATCCGAGCGGACGCCTTCGCGGGCCAGCGTTCGGAGCTCCATTCCCAGTCGATCGGGCGTGAGCACCACGCCCGGCATTTTGTCGACGTTGCTCAAGAGCGCCGGACGAAAGTCGGTCGGCTGGGCGGGAGCCGCTTCTCGCGCGAACGCGGCATCGGGCACCGGATACGGTGGCGAAGCTACGTCTCGCACGGAGACATCGGTGCCCGCGTCGAACGCAGCATCGACGACGTCAGGTCGCACGCCGTCGTCGTGCATGGGGCCGTCGCTCGTCGCTCCGTCGGCGGCGTCGGTCGTCTTCGCCGGCCTGTCGACCGCGGTGTCGGAACGCGAGTCCGAGGTCGCGTCGACACGCCCGCGGCTTTCGGGACGCGCCGCGTCCGTTGCAGCCTCGCCCGAATCGACTCCGGCATCGGCGATCGGGAAAAGCGGTTCGTCGTCCCCACACCTCGTCGAAAGGAAGCCGAGAACCAAAATGAAGAGAGCGCGCCGCCCCAAACGAAATCTCCGTTTTTCGAGGCGGCCGAGCCCGCCGAGTCGTTGTCGTAGAGCTAGGCCCGCGGCCATCGCCGAAGAAGCGGGCACAAGTGACTAACGGGGTTTACGCCCCGTCCAACTTTCGCTTGTAGGCGAATTTCGCAAGGTTGCAGAAGCGGGGGCGGGTCTCCGTGGACTCCGTCACGGGCCAGTCCTTGAGTTGGCGTATGCCCGCTCCGACGATCGATCTGGTAGCGAGAAATCCGCAGCAGTAGTGTTAGTTGCCGTTCAACCGAGAGGGCGCGAACATGACAACCGAAAAATGGGACGTCGACGCAGTTCACTCCAGCGTAGGGTTCACCGTTCGCCACATGGTGGTGGCCAAAGTGCACGGACAGTTCACCAAATGGAGCGCCAACCTGGCGCTCGACACCGATGATCTCACACGCTCGCAAATCGACGTGCACATCGACGCAGCCAGCATCGATACCCGCGACGAGAAACGAGACGCCCACCTGAAGAGCGCCGATTTCTTGGACGTGGAGAAATCTCCCGAGATCTCGTTCAAGGGCACCCGTGTCGAGAAAGCCCGCGGCGATGCTTATCGCGTCGTCGGCGATCTCACGATCCGCGGCGTCAAGCGCGAAGTCGTGCTCGACGTGGAGTTTGGAGGCAGGGCCAAGGATCCGTGGGGAGGCGAGCGCGTAGGGTTTACCGCCAAATCCAAGATCGATCGCAAGGAGTTCGGCCTCCAGTGGAACGCCGCGCTCGAAACGGGCGGGGTCTTGGTCGGCGAAACCGTCGACATCACCATCGAGGTCGAAGCCAAGAAGGCAACGTAGCTTTTCTGGCGATCGTACTGACCCTCGTGGCCGGGCACGACTGCCAGAGACCGAGAGATCCGTGACGGTGGTGCTAAACACGGCTTGTCCCTTCGATGAGCCCGATTTCGTTTCGCCACGCCGTATTTCTGCCGCTTTTCTTCGGCGCTTGTCGCTCGCAAAGCGCGCAAAAGCCCGACGCCTCCGCCGCCGCGCGCGCCGACGGCGGCTTTCAGCGGGTCGCCGACGGCGTCTCGTTCGTGCGGACGGAGCGCAAAGACAGCGAAGGGCGGAACACCGCTTGGTTCATTGCCCGCGTCGATCTCGACAGGGCGACGCCCGTCGTGACCGAGCCGCCTCACGCGCGGCTCGATCAGCTCGGCAGCGACGCGGAGGTGACACTCGCCATCAACGGCGGTTTCTTCGAAAGCGACGGTTCGCCGTCGGGCCTCTTGGCATCAGCAGGGCATTCCTTCGCCCCGTGGCGAAAAGAAGGAGGGTCCGGTGTTCTCGTCGTTTCTGGGGATCGTGCGAAGATCGCACCCGCCGACGAGGTGCGCGACGCCGTTGGCAGCGATCTCGCCGTCCAGTGCGGTCCGAGGCTCGTCGAGCCGGGCGGGATCGTCGGCATTCGCAGCGACGACGGCAAGCGCGCGGCGCGCACCGCCGTTTGCGTGCGCGAGCACGGACGCGAGCTCGATTTCGTCCTCGCGTGGACTCGCAACAGCGATCGCGACGGCCCCGGCCTGCTCGAACTGGCACGGTGGCTCACCGAGCCCCTCGCGGCGGGCGACGCCGGAGGCTGCGAGGCAGCGCTGAACCTCGACGGCGGCCCCTCGACGGGCGTCGTCGTTCGAGGGTTTCCGGACGAGCTCCGCAAGCCGTTTGGGCGCGTCCCTTTCGCGCTCGTCACGAAGGACTAGCAACCGGCATTCGGTCCAGGCCTTAGGCCGGCATTCTACGTTCTTACTCGTATTTCGGCGCGGTTCTCGAATGGATCGAGAGCGCAGCAGCCGAACTAACCCTCCCGTTGCCCCGACCACCGTCCATCGCTAGGATAGCGCCGTGGCCAATCGCTGGCATCCTCGCATCGACCCCGCCGACCCCCGCGCTCCGAGCGCGGTCGTGTGGGCTGCGCTGAGCGAGGACGAGCGACGTCAGGTCGTGGATTCTTTGCCGAGCGAGATGCCGAAAGACCTCCTTCCTCCGCCTGAGGGCGATCGCCACCGCAAAGCTCGGGAGCGCCCGACGCAAGCGCTGGACGCCTTCTTTCGTCGCAGCGGACGAAAGGTGTACGTCTCGTCGGACCTCGCGGTCTACTACCCCGACGAGCGAATGTTCGCGCCTGATCTCTTTGCTGTGCTCGACGTGGAGCCGTTCGATCGTGAGAAGTGGGTCGTGAGCGCAGAGGGTCGCGGCCTCGATTTCGTTCTGGAGGTCGTGTACTTGGGCGATCCACGGAAGGATCTGGTGGAGAACGTCGAACGTTACGCCCGTCTCGGGATCCCCGAGTACTTCGTGTACGATCGACGTCGCGGGCGGCTCACTGGTTTTTCTCTTTCGCAAGGTGGCGCGTACCGCCCGCTGGTTCCTCAGCGTGGTCTTTGGCCTTCCGCTGTGCTCGGTCTCGACCTGACCCTCGAAGGCGAGCGACTTCGATTTATCGCAGGAACCGCGTTCGTTCCGGAGCTGGAAGAGCTGGCCGTGCGCGCAGAATCGCTCCTCGCGGAGGCCGTTGTTCGCAGGGACGAGCTCGAAAGCAAGCTCGCGCTGGCCGAAGCCCGTGCCGCCGAGGAGAAAGCCCGTGCCGCCGAGGAGAAAGCCCGTGCCGACCGGCTCGAACGCGAGACAGCGGAGCTTCATGCGGAGCTCGAAAGGCTTCGTCGACGAATGTAGCCCTCCGCTTCATTCTGCTCACGCTTTTCGGTGCGTTTCCGACGTGCCTGCGTGAAAGCGTCGTACGCGAGCCCGCGGTTGAGCAGGTCGCCGAACGGAGACCGGGCTCCGGCTCCTCGGCGAAGAGGCCGACCAGGTACTCCCATAGACCATAGAGCTGCTCTGTTGCAGAGCCGGATCCGGCGTGAGATCGGCGAAATCCTAACTAG
>DATEMX010000506.1:0-9438 GCA_035275365.1 Polyangiaceae bacterium
AACACGCTCCGCGCCGCGGTGGAGCGACAAAAAAACGCCCGAGCCCAAATCGAGACTACCTCGTAGCGCGAGGCGCGGGAAAGCGGGCGGGATCGACGTGGCGCGACCGGCAAATGGCGTCGAGCACGCGATCGGCCTCGCGCGAAAGCGCCGCCTGGTCGCCGTCGTTGCGAATGACGTAGTCGGCGACGGCCGCCTTGTCGCTCAGCGGAAGCTGCGCGGCGAGCCGCGCGCGCGCCTCTCGTTCGTCGATGCCGTCGCGAGCCATGGCGCGCGCGATCTGCAGAGCCTCGTCGGCTGCGACGACGACGAGCGGGCGAAAGGCGTCGGCGATACCGCGCTCGATCAGAAGCGCTGCTTCGTAGCAAGCTAGAACATCCCCGCGCTTTGCCAGGGCGTCGGCCCGCTCCTGGGTCGCGCGCGCGATTCGCGGGTGCGTGATCGCTTCGAGATCGCGGCGAGCGCTCGGATCTGCGAAAACGATCGCGCCGAGCACCTTGCGATCGAGCGACCCGTCGGCAGCGAGAACGCGCGCGCCGAAGTGTCGAGCGACCTCGCCGAGTCCTTCGCTACCCAGGGTCACGACCTCACGCGCGACTTCGTCGGCGTCGATGACGCTCACGCCTCGCTCGCGGAAGCGCCTGGCCACCGAGCTCTTGCCCGAAGCGAGACCACCCGTCAGCCCAAAGAGAACGAATCCCACGCTGGCTCCCAATGTGGCATCTTCACGGCCCGAGGTCGACCGCGCACGCACCCGATTCTCCAGCGTTTGCGGAGCTTTCTGCGCTTCTCCCTACACGCCCTCAGGGTCTTGAGAAACCCGGGTAAGGGTCGATTGCGACCCTCCATTTCGGGCTCGGCGAGAGCGGCTTTAGCCGGCGCGGCGAATCGAACGGGCGACCGACTTCGAATCTGGGCTCTGCTCTTCCTCTACGGCGCGGAGGCGGCGAACTTCAGTGACGAACTCCGGCTCATCCTCGCTCGCGCATGCGGCGCGCAGCCGTACGATCGCTTCGGCGTGGAGTTGGCAAGCGCGTGACTCGGTGACACCGAGAATTTCGCCGATCTCACGCAGCGTATAGTCTTGCTCGTAGTAGAGCTGAAGGAGCGATTGCAGGCGTTCGGGGAGCTGCTGTACGCCCGACGCGAGGCGGTCTCGACGCTCCGACCGAAGGAGGTGCGCGTCGGCCAATTCGCCGTTTTCGTCGCCTACCTCGAAGCCATCGAGGCCGTCGCCTCCGGTCGTGTCGAGGCTCACGAGCCCGCCGAACGAAAGCTTGGCGAGGCGCTCTCGGAACGTAACGACGGGGATGCGCAATTCGTCGGCAATCTCGGACTCTTCCGGTGGTCGTCCGAGCTCGGCGGTGAGCTTGCGAACCGCCGCGACGATGCGGTTGTTGAGGTCGCGGAGGTCGCGCGAGAGCGGGTCATACGAGCGCAGCTCGTCGAGCATGGCGCCTCGGATGCGGCAATCGGCATACGCTTCGAAGCGATCCGGTCCTGAACGATCGTATTTGTTGAGGGCGTCAGCGAGGCCAACGAAGCCGGCTCCCACGAGGTCCTCGACGTTGACATGCGAAGGAAGCCGGCGCGCGAGCCGGTAGGCGTGCCGCCTCACCATGCTCATGTACCGATCTGCCAACCAACGGGGCAACGGACCTTCCGGCAACCGATTGCTATCCATGTTCATGACCAACGCCTCCCAAAAGAATGAACGCGGTGGGTCAGTAGCGACCCGATTTCGTTGTAGCGAAGCTCTCTTATGCGCGAGGCGTGCCAGCAATGTTTTGGGGTTACCTTGGCTGCTGATGTCGTCGTGGAGCTCCAAGCTTGTTCGCGTTGAAATGCCGTCCTCGCAAGCGCGCCGCGCTGCGTCCGATCCTCCGCGAGTTGCCGAGGTGAAGCCCGTGGCGGTGGTGCCTTGCGCGCTCGACCTGCCGAGCGATCCGCGTCTCCGCCTCGATGCGCTGCGCGAACGGATCGCCGGCATTTTGACGAAGGCACCGCCAACGACGCGACCCTCGTCGATTCGGCAGATGTTAGGCGGTGCGTCCGTAGCGCCGTCGTTCGGCGATTTGCGCGCGAAGGACGCCGCTTGGTGATCTCTACGCGCGATCGAAAGCGGTGAGGGCAAGTCGAAGAGACGATCGGGGCTGGGGGCGCCTCGAGATGAATTCGGTCGCCGCCAAGGCGCCAATGCCGCCAAGGCATTAAGAGGGGGTGGGCTTTGCTGACTGGCGCGTCTCGCGGTGCTGTCCGGTGTCGCCGCTCCGAGACGCAAAGTCACTGCGCGCGTCAGTCATCTCCTGCAAGGATTTCCCAAACCCAACCTTTGGCAGCTTGGCGGCCTGGCGGCTTGGCGACGACTGAGGTTATCCCAAGCGTCACAGTCCATCGCCACCGCGTGGACGTCGCCGAGTTTCTAGGGACGAACGACACGCCCTCTTGTGCTAGATCGACGCGCCATGACCGAGCGCTACGATCCCGCGGTAATCGAGCCGAAGTGGCAGGCCTATTGGGAAGAGAACCAGACGTTCCGGGCAGAGAGGCACCCCGGGCGAGCCAAGCGGTACGTGCTCGACATGTTCCCGTATCCGTCGGGGTCGGGGCTGCACGTGGGGCACCCGGAAGGGTACACGGCGACCGACATCGTTTCGCGCTACCAGCGTATGCGCGGGGTCGACGTGTTGCATCCCATGGGGTGGGACGCCTTCGGCTTGCCTGCCGAACAACACGCCATCGCCACCGGAACGCGCCCCGAGGCCACGACGAAGAAGAACATCGCCAACTTCAAGCGCCAGCTCAAGATGCTGGGCCTCTCCTACGATTGGACGCGCGAGATCGACACGACCGATCCCGGCTACGTCCGCTTCACGCAGTGGATCTTCCTCTTGCTCTATCGGCGCGGGCTCGCCTTTCAATCGGAGATCCCCGTCAACTGGTGCGCCGAGCTCGGTACTGTGCTCGCCAACGAAGAGGTCATCGATGGCAAGAGCGAGCGCGGCGGCTACCCTGTGGTTCGTCTTCCGCTGCGCCAATGGCAGCTCCGCATCACGGCGTATGCCGACCGGCTCGCGAGCGACGTCGCGTCGCTCGATTGGCCCGACACCAAGCAGAAGCAGATCAACTGGATCGGTCGCAGCGAAGGGGCGGAGATCGACTTCGGGCTCGTCGGTCACGAGGGTAAGGTCAAAGTCTTCACGACGCGCCCCGACACGCTCTACGGATGCACGTACATGGTTCTCGCGCCCGAGCATCCGCTCGTATCGTCGATCACGACTCCCGCGCAGCGCGCCGCCGTCGACGCCTACGTGAGCGAGGCTTCGCGAAAGAGCGACTTCGATCGCACCGAGCTCGCCAAGGTGAAGACCGGAGTCGACACGGGCGCCGTCGCCGAGCATCCGCTCACCGGCTCGCGCGTCCCTATTTGGATCGCCGACTACGTCCTCGCGTCGTACGGCACCGGCGCCGTGATGGCGGTGCCCGCGCACGACGAGCGCGATTTCGAGTTCGCCGAGCGCTACGGGCTCTCCGTCGTCGAAGTCATCAGCCCCGATGGTCAGCCGCACGACAAGCTCCTTCGCGCGTACACCGACGAGGGCACGGTCATTGCGTCGGGGCCTTTTTCGGGCCTCGCGTCGGCCGACGTAAAATCGAAAATCACCGACCGGCTCATCGAGATCGGTGCAGGCGCGCGGCGCATCAACTACAAGCTGCGCGACTGGGTCTTCTCGCGCCAGCGCTACTGGGGTGAGCCGATCCCCATCTATTTCCCGGTAGAGATGGCCGATCCCAAGGGCGATCCGCGGCGCGGCGATGCCCACGCCATCCGCTACGCAGAACCCATCGCCGTCGAAGAAAGCGAGCTCCCGCTTCTCTTACCCGAGCTCGACGATTTCAAGCCTTCGGGCGATCCGCAGGGACCGCTCGCGCGCGCCGTCGAATGGCGGTTCTTTCAGAAGGAGGGCAAATGGTTCGCGCGTGAGACCAACACGATGCCCCAGTGGGCTGGCTCGTGTTGGTACTACCTGCGCTTTCTCGATCCTGGCAACGCCGCCCAACTCTTCAATCAGAAGGCCTACGACGACTGGATGCCGGTCGATCTCTACGTCGGAGGCAGCGAGCACGCCGTGCTGCACCTCTTGTACGCCCGCTTTTGGCACAAGGTTCTCTTCGACGAAGGCGTCGTCAAGCACGGCGAGCCATTCTTGAAGCTCGTCCACCAGGGGATGATTTTGGGCGAGGACAACCGCAAGATGTCGAAGGCTTGGGGCAATGTCATCAACCCCGACGACGTCGTGCGCGATCACGGCGCCGACGCGCTTCGCCTCTACGAAATGTTCATGGGACCGCTCGAGCAGGTCAAGCCGTGGCAGACGAGCGGCATCCTCGGCGTGCGCCGGTTTTTGGACCGCGTCTTTGCGGTGGCCACGGGCGAGCTCGACGATGCGATGGACGCCGAGACGACCAAGCTCGTGCACAAGACCATCCGCAAGATCACGCAGGACATCGAGAACCTGCGCTTCAATACCGCCGTCAGCACGATGATGACCTTGACGCGTCACCTCGCCGACCAAGGTCGCGCGTCGCGCGAGGGCGTGCGCGCGCTCACGCTGCTTCTCTCGCCCTTCGCGCCTCACCTCGCCGAGGAGCTCTGGCAGAGGCTCGGCAATCGCACGTCGCTCGCCTACGAGCCGTGGCCGGTCTACGACGAGGCGCTCTGTCGCGACGAGATCGTCGAGATCGCCGTCCAGGTGAACGGCAAGGTGCGAGGGCGGATCACCGTGGCCCCGGCGGCGCCGGAGGCCGAGGCGCGCGCGCTGGCCGAGGGCGATCCCAACGTGTCGTCGCACATCGCCGGCAAGACCGTGAAGAAATTCGTCTACGTACCCGGGAAGATCGCGAATTTCATCGTCGGATGAAACCATCGCAGCAGACTCCGGCTGGAGCAGATCACGATCGTCCAAAATGACCGAGCGCCAACGCAAAATGCCGTCCCTTACGATAGCGGCCGCCTACCTGCTCGTTTCGTGCGGCTATCGCCCCCTTTTTGGCGGGCGAAGCAACGAACGCTACTGTGTCGTCGGCGTTTCGCCGCTCGCGGCCGACGCGAGCGCCGTCAGTGAAGTCGAGGCGGGCTTACGCGCGGAGTTGGCGAAGGGAGGCGAGTTGCGAAGTGGTGGCGGCTATCCACGCGTCGTCGTGGAGGTGCTGCGCATCGACACCGAGAGCGAAGCAATCGCGGCGGTGCCGGGAGGGATGCGGCCCGAGATCGTCGGCGGTCTGCCGCTCGTAGCCAGCGGCCCGTCGAGGCCGCTGGCTCGCGGCAGCCGCATCGGCGTCTTGGCGCGAGCATGGCTCGAGCGCGCTCCGAGCGCGCCCCGCGAGCGCGATACGGGCGATCTGCGAGCGGTCGACGTCGTCACGGTCGAGAGCGATGCGCGCATCGAAGCCCTCCGCCGCGACGACGCGGCGCGCGCGGCGGCGCGTCGCTTGGGCGCTCGCCTCGCCCGGCGAATTCGTGGCGAACCCGACGCTCCGGACGATGGTATGTAACCGCGAACGTCGCCGTTGCTTCGAGATCGAAGAGCGCATCCGTCAAATTGTGATACCGTGCGCGGCGATGATCACCGTCGGTTGCGCAGGCTTCCCCGTTCCCGCGACCAGATATTTTCGCGAGTTCATGTTCGTCGAAGTTCAGGAGACGCACGTCGCGCTCCCCGGGCCTGGCACCATTCGCCGCTGGAGGCGTGAAGCCCCGGAGGGCTTTCAGTTTGCGCTGCTCGGCCCGCGCGAGGTAGGGCAAGAAGGCTTTCGCGACGGCAAGGTCGTGGAGACGGCGCTGAAGATGCTCTCGGGTGTTGCCAAAGAGCTCGAGGCACAGGCCGCCGTTTTCGTCGCACCTCCCGAGTTTGCCCCCACGCGGCCCAACAAGGGCGCGGTCACCGAATTTTTGACGAGCCTGCGTCGCAAGTTCAGTCGCGTGATTTTCGAGCCCGCGGCCGCTTGGGACCCCGACGAGACCGACGAGCTCGTTGCTGGTGCGAACGCTCTCGCCGCGCGCGATCCGCTCACGCACGGTCTCTCGAAGGCACCCGTCGCGTACTACCGCCTGCCCGGGCCCGCCGGTCACAAGTCGCGCTACGAAGATCCCGCCATCGAGCGCCTCGCCGACATCGCCAAGAAAGCGAAGCACAAAGAGTCGACGTACGTCTTTACCAACGTCGATATGTTCGCGGATGCCAAGCGCTTCAAAAAAGCCATGAAGCTCTAGCCGCAAAGTAACCGAGCTTCGTACTCGGTCACTAGTCGCTGCCCGCGTCCTCGGCCGGCCGGCCCAGGTCGGGTTGTGCCGCGCCCGAGTCCTTGGGCGCCATCCCGGCGGCTCCACCGCCCTTACCGCCGCTTCCATTGCCGCCGCCGGAGCCACCCGCACCGCCGGCTCCGCCGTTGCCTCCGCCGCCGGCGGTCACGTCGGGCGGTGATCCGTCGCGCATCGGCACCGCGCTACCACCGGCGCCTCCTGCCGCGTCGGGAGGTGGGATGTCGATCGAAGTCAGGTCGTTCGTGCACTGTTTCTCGATGCAGACGAGACCTGCCTGGCACTCGGCGGCGCGAAAGCAGGGGGCGCCGATTCCTGCCGGATCGGCGGGACCGCCGCACGCGGCCAAGGCCATGATCCCCGTAGCAAAAGCAACCCAGAAAGCGTTTCCGAGGCCCGGCGGCTGCATACCGGGAACCTATCACGATATTTCGTTCCGATCTGCGACCACGGGGTGGTACGTTGCCGCCGCCATGGCGACCAGCATACTTGCGCACATCACCGGAACTGTGTGGAAGATCGAAGTCAAGCCAGGCGATCGCGTGGACGAAGGGCAAACGCTCGTCATCATCGAATCGATGAAAATGGAAATGCCCGTCGAGTCTCCATCGGCCGGGCAGGTCGAGAGCATCGCGGTCAGCGAGGGCCAGGCGGTCGACGAAGGCGCCATCTTGTTGACCCTCATCTGAGCCCCGAAGGGGCTTTGCGCCGTGCCCTCGGCACGCTACGCTAATCCCTCGCTCGGTACCGGCGAGTCACCTACGAAACCCCGCCGCAGACGACACCGAAGGCGATTTCCATGTCTGAACAGAAGGAAAGCTCAGTTCTCTTCTCGTGTCTCTGAACCGCATCGTCTTTCCGCTCGACTATCCCTCTCTCGCCGACGCACGCGCCGGGGCCGCCAAGGTGGCGGCCTACGTGGGCGTGCTGAAAGTCGGTCTCGAGCTGTTCGTGAAAGAAGGGCCGGCGGCGCTCGCGATTGGCCAAGAGCACGGCGCCCGCGTCTTCGCCGATCTCAAGCTGCACGACATCCCCGAAACGGTCGAGCGCGCCATCGCGTCGCTCGCGCCTTCAGGGGTGCGCTTCGTGACGGTGCACGCGGCGGGTGGCGCAGCCATGCTTTCGAGGGCCGTCGAACGCGCCCAGCGCGACACGAACGGCCGCCTGATGGTCCTCGCGGTCACCGTGCTGACGTCGCTCGACGACGCCGACGTGAGGGCGCAAGGCCTGCCCGATCGCGCGGGCGATCACGCCCTTCGTCTCGCCAAGCTCGCGTTCGAAGCGGGCGTGCGCGGCTTCGTCTGTTCGCCCGCCGAGGTTCGCGCGCTCCGTGCCGAGCTCGGCCCCGAAGCCGTTTTGGTGACGCCCGGGGTCCGCCCGGCGGGGAGCGCTGCGCAGGATCAGAAGCGCGTCGCGACGCCGGCCCAAGCGATCGCCGACGGCGCCGACTATATCGTGGTGGGAAGGCCCATCCGCGATGCGGCCGATCCTGCTCTCGCGGCGCAGGCCATCGCTGGCGAGGTCGCCGAAGGCCTCGCCGGGAGATCCTGAGCGTGCGGCTCGTCATGGGTGTGCAGCCCGTGCGGGAAGCTGTCCGGGCCCACGGCGCTCACGTCGAGAAGCTCTTCGTCGAAGAAGGCGATCACCCGCAGCTCGAAGCGCTCGCTCGATTTGCCCGCGATCAGGGCGTCAGAGAGGTGAGCGTCGTTGCGCGCGCCGAGCTCGACCGCCGGGCGCGAGGCGTCCGCCACCAAGGCGCCATGGCGCTCGTTCCCGAGCTTCGACTCGCGCGACTGTCGGACGTCGCCGTCGCGCCCGCGTCGCTTTTTCTCGCGCTCGACGAAATTCAAGACCCTCAGAACTTCGGCGCCGTCATCCGCAGCGCCGTTGCCTTCGGGGCGAGCGCGGTTCTGTGGCCAGAGCATTCGTCGGCGCCTTTGTCAGCGGCGACGTTTCGCGCGTCGGCGGGCGCCATCGAGCATGCCGTCCTCTGCCGCGTCGGGTCTTTGCCGAGCGCCTTGCAGCATCTGACCGAGCTCGGCACGGCCGTCATCGGCCTCGACGCCAATGGTGAGTTGCCGCTCGCGCAGATCGATCTCACCGGGCCGGTGGCCTTCGTGATCGGCTCCGAGGGCAAGGGCCTCAAGAAGTCGGTGCGCCGGGCCTGCGCGAGCGTCGCCAAGCTGCCGATGGCCGGTGCCATCGGTTCGCTGAACGCCAGCGTCGCCGCGGCGATCACGCTGTACGAAGCGTGCCGGCAGCGCGCCGCTTCGCGAAACCCATCGTGACGATCGCCGCCGCGGCGAGCCACCAGGGGAGATCGCCCCAGATCTCGTAGCCCGTCTTGGGGCCCTTCATCCAGTGGGCGATGGCGTCGACCGTCTCCTGCCGAAACGTACCCGAGTGGGCGATGACGCGGCCCACGGGATCGATCACCGCGCTGACGCCGGTGTTGGTGGCGCGCAGGAGGTAGCGCCGGTGCTCGACGGCGCGCATTTGCGCTAGCCCCAGGTGAATCCACGGCTCGGTCGTGTCGTGGAACCAGGCGTCGTTGGTGACGTTCACGATCATCTCCGCCGAGCCGGCGTCGATCGCTTTGTTGACGAAGCCCGGCAAGATGTCCTCGTAGCAAACCAGCGCGGCGATCTGATGGCCGGCGAGCGTGAGCGGTTCGTTCGACGTACCGGGCGTCAGGCGTCCGGAGTTGGGCGACCAGTCGTAGAGGATGGGGAACGTCTCCCCGAGCGGGAGATACTCCCCGAAGGCGAGCAGGTAGTGCTTGTCGTAACGGCCTACGACGTGGCCCTTTTCGTCGGTGGCGAGGGCCACGTTGTACCAACGCGGCGCGTTCGGATCGCGATGGACGAGCATCGCGCCGAAGAGGGCGGGTAATTTCAGCTTCCGCGAGAAGTCTTGCTGGAGCGCGTTGTCGTAGTCGTCTTCGGGAACGCTGCGCATCACCGCCGCCTCGCTCCACACCACGAAATCGGCGCCCTTCTGTCGCAGCTCTTCGGTCATCCGCAGGTGCCGCGCGCGGCTCTCCGGGTACGACGGACGGATGAGCGGCATGTCGCCCTGCACGAGCCCGACGTGGACCGGATCGGAGGCGAGGGCGC
>DATEMX010000507.1:0-12640 GCA_035275365.1 Polyangiaceae bacterium
CCCGCCGGATGGCGAGCTCGGCGCGACCGATGTTGGCTTGGTTGCGATCGAAGATGGGCAGCGGCAGCGAAAGGCCGATGCCGAACGCGTTCGGGTTGTCGCCCGAAGCCGTGAAATCGCTATGCGTATAGGAGAGCCCCACCGAGATATCGGGGTAGGCCTCGCGCTTGGCCGCGCCGAGCAACGCGACGGCGTAGGCCCGCGCGCGCTCTACCGCGCGCACGTCGGGGCGGTGTTCGAGCGCGCGGGAAACGAGCGTCGGCACCGGCGCATCGAGGTTCCAGGCGCCGTCATCGGAGAGCTGCTCGGCGAGCTCGCTCTCCGAGCCGAGCCCGAGGAGCGCCGCCAAACGCTGTCGTGCCACGTCGTATTCGGCCTCTGCTTCGACCTCGTGAATTTGGTACTTGAGCCCCTCGAGTAGGACCTTGCGAGACTCGGCTTCGGAGATCTCGCCCGCCGAAAAGCGCGCGCGAGAGAGACGAATCGTTTGGTCGTAGCGATCGCGCATCTCATGGGAGAGCTGTCGCTCCGACAGCTCTCGCTCGACCTCGGCGAAGGCCGACCGTACCCCGTAGACGATCTCGCGCAGGGCGTCCTCGACCTCGAGGCGGCGGAGCTCGACGCCGCGTTCGGCGGCTCGCACGCGCGCGCTCCGCTTCGACCACACGTCGATGATCTCGCTCATGGCGATGGTCTGCACCGGCTGCGCAAAGAAACCGGGGTGCGCGGGGGCGCCGGCCTTCGCGTTGTCGACGTTGCCGGCGCCGACGGGCAGGTTTCCGAGGGAATACGAGAGCACGGGGTTCGGGTAGACCTCTGCGGCGACCTGGTCGAGCTCGGCCGCGCGGATCTCGAGCTTCGCCGCAATCACGTCGCGGTTACGCAGAAGCGCGACGGCCACCGCCTGCTCCATGGTGAGCGACCCCTCCGCCGCACGAGCCGAGGTCGGCGCCGCGCCGAGGCAAACGCCAAGGGCGATGACGGCGGCCCTCATGGCAAGACTCCGGGAACCTTCGCCCGTCGCCCGAACCATCGAAATACGACGTCATAGAGCGTGGGCAAGATGAGCAACGTGAGCAAGGTCGACGAAATGAGCCCGCCGATGATGACGATGGCGAAGGGCCGTTGCGTGTCGGCCCCGATGGCGTGCGACAACGCCGCCGGCAAGAGGCCGAGTGAAGCCAAGAGCGCCGTCATGAGGACCGGACGAAGGCGCTGCGAGACGGCCTTCAAGATGGCCTCTTCGCCGCCTTCACCGTGCTCATCGCGCGCCTGACTGATGTAGGTCACGAGCAGCACGCCGTCCATCACGGCCACGCCGAAGAGCGTGATGAACCCCACCGCCGCCGACACCGAGAGCACCGTATGCGTGAGGTAGAGCGCGAATACGCCCCCGACGGCGGCAAACGGCACGTCGAGCAGCACCACGACGGCCGGTAGCGCCGCTCGGAAGGCCAAAAAGAGGAGCGCGAAGATGACCGCGACCGACACGGGAACGATCAAAAATAGCCGTTTCATCGCCCTTCGCTGGTTTTCGAATTCGCCGCCCCACGTGAGGTAATAGCCCTCCGGCAACTTCACGATTTCGTCGACCTTGCGCTGCGCTTCTTCGATGAACGAGCCCATGTCTCGCCCCTGGATGTTGCACTTCAGCGCGAGGAATCGGCCGCCTTGCTCGCGGTTGATGTTCGTTCGGCCCGAGTCGACGTGCACGTTGGCCAGGGTGGCGAGCGGAAGCCGCATGACACCCGCCGGGACCTCGAGCCGCCCCACGGCGTGTCTATCGCCCTCGCTCGGGCTCGGCAACTTCACGCGCACGCCGACCTTGCGTTCGCCTTCCCACATCTCCGTCGCCAGCGTGCCTCCGTAGGCGCTCTCCAGGGTTTGCTCGACGTCGTGCACGGGAATGCCGACTCGCGACGTAGCGTCGCGGTCGATGTCGGCCACGATGTGCTGCGCTTTGCCGGCCCGGTAGATCTCCACGTCGCGCGCGCCCGGCACCTGGCTGATGATGCCGTCGACCTGCTCGAGCTTCTCGTGCATGGCGTTGAGGTCGTCGCCGTAGAGCTTGACCACGATCTGCCCGCGGATGCCGGAGATGGACTCCTCGACGCGATCTTTGATGGGCTGGCTGAAGTTGTAGTCGATGCCCGGGCGCTTCTCGAGAACGCCGCGCATCGCGTCGATGAGCTCCTCTTTGGAGCGACGGAGCTTCCATTCGCTTTCGGGTTTCATCAGCACGAACGTCTCGGCTTGATTCGGAGCTTCGTCGTCAGTGCCGTCCTCCGGGTGACCCTGCTCGGTAAGCACGTCGCGGACCTCGTCGAACCGAAGCAACGAGAGGCGCATGTCGCGGAGCACCTCCGCACCTCGCTCGAGTGAGGTCTCGGTGGGCATCGTCACCGTGATGTGGATGTCGCCCTCGTTCATCTCCGGTAGAAACTCGGTTCCAAGGCGCGGGATGATAAAGATCGCCAGCCCGAGCAGGGCTACGCCGGCGAGGCACGTGACGGCCGGTCGGCGGAGCGCGTAGCGAAGCGCCACGAGGTATCGGCCGCGCAAAAAGACGAGAAATCGAGGTTCGACTTCCTTGACGTTGCCCTTGCGCAAAAAGACGGCCATGAGCGCGGGCACGGCCGTCAACGTGAAGAGCAGCGCGCCGGCCAGAGCGAAGGCGTAAGTCAGCGCCACGGGCCGGAAGATGCGACCCTCGACGCGCTCGAGCGTGAAGATGGGCATCATCGCGGCGACGATGATGGAAAGCGAAAAGAGGATGGGACGAACGACCTCCTTGGAGGCCCGCATGACGACGCGCGGCACATTCTTGGGGAGGGGCCGCTGCTCGGCCATGTGGCGGTACACGTTTTCGACCAATATGACGGCGCCGTCGAGGAGAATGCCGAAGTCGACCGCCCCCATCGACAGCATGTTGGCGGGTACGCCGGCGTAGTAGAGACCGACGAACGCCACGAGGAGCGCGAACGGCATCGCCAGCGCGACGACGAACGAGCCGGCGAGCGCGCGCAAGAAGACCCACAGCACGAGGGTGACGAGCGAGGCGCCCTCGAGCATGTTGTGGGCGACGGTGGTGAGCGTCGTGTCGACGAGGCGCGTGCGATCGTAGAACGGAGCGATGCGCATGCCCTTCGGCAACACGTCGCGGTTCACGTGGTCGATGGCTAGGTGAACCTGCTCCAAGACCTCGCGCGGGTTTTCGCCGCGCCGCAAGAGGACCGTGCCCTCGACGGAGTCGACGGCCTCGCCGCGCGCTACGGCGCCGCGCCGCGGCGTGTAGCCTTCGACGACCTTGGCCACGTTACGGACGAGGATGGGGACGCCGTCGTGCACGGCGACGACGGTCTTCTCGATGTCTTTGGCGGCCTCCAGGTAGCCACGGCTGCGGACCACGAACTCGGCTTCGCCGAATTGTACGTAGCCGCCCGACGTCGCGCCGTTCGATCGGCCGACGGCCTCGATGAGCTCCTTCAGCGTGAGGCCGCTCGCGCGCATCCCCGCTGGATCGGCGAGCACGTGGTATTCCTTTTGGTAGCCGCCGAAGCTCACCACGTCGGCCACACCGGGCACGCGCAGAAGGTGCTTGCGCACGACCCAGTCTTGCCAGCTTCGCAGTTCACTCGGCGTCTTCTGATCAGCCTCGAGCGTGTATTGGTAGATTTGCCCCACGGGCGTGTCGTTGGGGCCGAGCGTGGGCGTGAGGCCGTGCGGGAGCTCGGCCCCGGGCAATCGTTCGGCGACCTGCTGGCGAGCGAAGTAAATGTCGGCGCCGTCTTCAAAGGTCACGACCACCTGCGAGAGCCCGAACGAGGTGAACGATCGCTGCACGAGCACATTGGGAACGCCGAACAGCGCTCGCTCGACGGGGATGGTGACCTGCTTCTCCACCTCTTCGGCTGCTTGGCCGGGGTAGAGCGTGATCACCATGACCTGGACGTTGGTGACGTCGGGGAAAGCCTCGATTTTCAACTTGCTCAAGGCGACCACGCCGACCGCGGCGATGGCCATCGTGACGACGATCGTCGACACACGGCGATGCACGGCCAATTCGATGAGATGCTCGAACATGAACGGGCGAGAAGGAATCCTCCTCCCCGCTCTCAGCAAGTCTCGTGCTAGAACACCGATCAGCTTACGCCCGCTCGGTGTTCTAGCGTGCCCGCGGCGCTGTTCGGCCGCGAGGCCCCACGACGGTGCCTTTGGACGACAAATTTTCTGGCCTCCCCTCCAAGAAGCTTGGAGTCGTCCGAGCCCTTTCGAGGATCAGGGGATGGCGCTGCCCCGGCGCCGGCTCGAGCCAGGCGAGGCTTCGTCGAGCGTCGGGAGGTGCCGATCACCGAGTGGCAGTTCGCCCGTCTACCGGAAGTTGGCGGGGCTCGCGTCGAGGCCCGATTCGACAGCTTCCATGAATCTCCAAGCCAGAAGATGCTCACCAAGACCCTGCGCGATCTCGAACGCGATGGCTTGGTCGCGCGTCGGGTCCACGCAGTCGTACCGCCGCGCGTGGACTACAAGCTTACGATGCTCGGCGAAGCCCTCGGCGAGGCGGTGTGCGGGATCTGGACCTGGGTCGAGAAGCACATGAAGGATGTCGAGAGGTCGCGGCGTGCCTACGACTCGAAGGCGCGCCAGGTGCCAGAGTGAGCGCACGCGCAGAGCGGGCGCTTTCTCGCGGGAGGGGGGGGCGGCCGCCCCCGTGCGTCGCTAGAACGTGACTTGCAGCTTCATGCCGGCTTTGCCCGCGCGCATGAGCTCGAGGCCGCGCGAGAGGTCTTCGACGGGCATCGCTTCGCTCACGAGCTCCTTCACGTTGATGATTCCGTTTTCCATGAGCTTCACCGCGCGGTCGTAGGTGCGGCGAATGGCGAAGCTTCCGATGATCGAGAGATCGCGGCGATAGATCTCGAAGGGACTTATCTCGATCTTGGCATCGGGTGAGCACACGCCGAAGATGAGGAACTTGCCGCCGTTCTTGATGTACCGAATCGAAGTCTCGACCGCCTTGGCGTTTCCCGTCGCGTCGATCACCACATCGAACCCGTAGCGCGCGATCTTGCCGAGCTTCTCGGAGAGAGCGTTATCGACGACGACAGCGTGGGTGGCGCCCATGCGTTTGGCCAGATCGAGCTTCGATTCCACCGTGTCGATCACGGTGACCGACGCCGCACCGTTGGCCTTGGAAGCTTGAACGTGGAGCTGGCCGATGGGCCCCGCTCCCACGATGAGCACCTCGGAACCGATGTCGATGCGCGCCCGATCTTGCCCGAAGACGACGCACGCCAGCGGTTCGGTGAAGGCGCCCTCGGCGAACGACGCCCTCGTGAACCGATAACAGTTCTTCGCGGGGACGCGCACCAACTCCGCAAACCCGCCGTCGCGCGTGACGCCCACGGCGTTCCAAGAGAGGCAGTGATTCTGTCGCTGCGTCATGCAAAAGTGGCACTCTTCGCAGGTAACCGTGGGGTCGACCATGACGCGGTCACCCGCCTTGAGGTCGCGTACCTCCGCGCCCACGTCGACGATCTCGCCCGCAAGCTCGTGACCCGGCACGAGTGGGTACGTGGGGAAGAACTCTCCTTCCCAGATGTGCACGTCGGTCCCGCAAATGCCGCACGCCCGCGAGCGGACGAGAACGTCCTTAGGACCCATCGCAGGCTCCGGCATGTCTTTCATCACGATCTTCTTTTTTCCCTCGAGAACGGCTGCGCGCATGGTCACCTCCCTACATCGAGCTCGGCGAAGAGAAAGCTGTAGACGTCGGTCGCCTCTTCGACCTGCTTGGCGATCGGCTTACCAGCGCCGTGCCCCGCCTTGGTGTCGACGCGGAGCAACACAGGGTGTTCCGATCCCGTGGCGGCCTGCAACGCGGCGGCCATCTTGCGAGCGTGGAGCGGGTCGACGCGCGTATCACTTTCGGCGGTCGTCAAGAGGACCGCGGGATACTGCACGCCCGCCTTCACGCGGTGATAGGGCGAGTAGCCGTAGAGCCATTCGAACTGCTTGGGATCCTCGGCCGAGCCGTACTCCGAGATCCACAGCTTGGCGATGCGGAAACGGTGGTAGCGGAGCATGTCGAGCAGCGGCACCGAGCACACCGCCGCGCGAAAGAGATCCGGACGCTGCGTGATGAGGGCTCCCACCAAAAGACCGCCGTTCGAGCCCCCTATCACCGCGAGGTGCGCCGGATCGGTATAGCCCTGCGACACGAGGTGAGCCGCCGCGGCGATGGCGTCGTCGAAGACGTTCTGCTTGTGCTCCAGCATGCCCGCCTTGTGCCAGCTTTCGCCGAACTCCCCGCCTCCACGCAAGTTGGCCACGGCGAGGATGCCGCCCCGCTCGAGGAGCAAGTAGCTCGCACGCGTAAAGCTCGGGACGATGTTGATGTTGAAACCGCCATAGCCCGTGAGCAAAGTCGGCGTCTTGCCGTTCTTCACCAAGCCCTTCTGGTGAACGAGGAACATGGGCACGGCCGTGCCGTCTTTCGAGGTCGCGCGAATCCGCTCGACCTCGAACCCAGCCGGGTCGAGCGGCGATTCGATGGCTTCCCACTTCTCGGATTTTCCCGTGCGGAGATCGAGCCGGTAGACGCTGGGGGCGACCGCAAACGACGAGAAGTCGTAGAACGCTTCGTCACCGTCCCATCGCCCTGACGCTCCGCTCGAGGAGCCGATGGTCGGCAGTGCAACGTCGCCTTTGGGTTGCCCGGTCCGCGAAAATCGGCGGAGGCGCGACGAAGCGTCGGACAAGTAGGTCGCGATGATGTCGCTCCCGACGATCGAAACATCGTCGAGCACGTCGGCGCCTTCGGCGATGAGCTCTTTCCAACTCGTGCGGGCGGGCTTCTTCGGATCGATCGCGTAGAGCTTGTAGCGGGACGCACCGTCGTTGGTTCGAACGTAGATGACGTCGTTCAAGACGGTGGCGTCGAAGATGGCCTCGACGCCGGTCACGAGCGGCGCAAACTCCGTGTGCTTGCCGCGGAGGTCTTTGAGGTAGAGCTCGTTTTTGCCCCATCCTTGGTGAACGCTCACGACGAGCCATCGCCCGTCAGGTGAGACCTCGACGCCGGGCGAATCGGTGAGCTTGAGGTCTTTTCCGAAGACGTAGGCGTCGGTCGAGGGATCGGCGCCGATCCGATGCAAAAAAACCGTACGGTGGTAGTTCTCTTCCCCCGCTGGCACCGTTCCCTTGGCGGGATAGCGCGTGTAGTAAAAGCTCTTGCCGTCGGGCAGCCACGCGATGGACGCGAAGCGAGCGCGTTCGATCTTATCCGGCAAGTCGACGTTGCGGTCGACGTCCCGCAGGTGCAAGACGCTCTCTTCGTCGCCGTTCTGCGAGAGGCCGTAGGCCACGAGGCGCCCGTCGTTGGACGGCCACCACCAGTCGAGCGCCGTCGTCCCCTCCGCCGACATGCCGTTGGGGTCGACCAACGTCTCGTCCCTTCCGCGGACCCCTTCGCGCACGTAGAGCACCGGCTGGTTTTGATGCCCTTCACGGCGCGTGTAAAAGTAGCGTTGGCGGCCGGGGCTCACCTTGCGCACCACCGGGGCTCCCACCGTGCCGATACCCAAAAGCTCTTCGAGCCGTCCGTGGAGCTTGTCGCGATCGGGAACGCGATCGAGGACGCGGTGGGTCAGAACATTCTGTTCTTCGGTCCAACGGCGTACCTCATCGCTATCGCCGTCCTCCAGCCAACGGTAGGGATCGGGGACTTCGCGCCCGAACAGGTGATCGACGAGATCATCGCGACGCGTGGGCACAGGAAGCGATCGCGGATCGCCGGAGGTCGTCGCCGCCAGGATCTTGGCGAGGGGATCGGTGATGACGGTTGGCGAACGCAAGGGGGGCTTCGGGGGAGGTGTGGCGGCACAGGCCGCGACGAGCATCCAGCATCCCCAAAAAGCGACCCGATGGCTACCCAAGAACACCGGCAGATGGTGACCCGCCCTCGCTTTCGCGTAAAGGGCCGTAAGTCAATGGCACCCTCCCCAGTCGGCGCCAAGCCGCCATGGGATGGGAGTGGGTCTTGCGTGCGGTCACCGTCATGCTGAAGCCGACCCCGCTACTCGTCGTCGTTCGACTGGTCGTATTCGCCCTGTGCGAGGTTGTCAAAGCGCGTATAGGCCGACTCGAAGCGGACTTTGACCTTGCCGGTCGGTCCGTTGCGTTGCTTGGCCACGATGAGCTCGGCGATTCCTTTCAGCTCGCTTTCGGTTTCGTAGTAATCATCGCGGTAGATGAAAATGATGTTGTCGGCGTCTTGCTCGATGGCGCCCGACTCGCGAAGATCGGATAGCTGAGGCCGCTTGTCTTTCGTGCCGCGCGTTTCGACCGCGCGATTGAGCTGCGAGAGGGCGATGACGGGGACCCTGAGCTCTTTGGCCAGGCGTTTGAGTCCGCGCGAGATCTCGCTGATCTCCTGCTCGCGGCTCGCTGCACGCGCGCTGCCGTTCATGAGCTGGAGATAGTCGACGATGACCAGACCGATGCGCCTGCCGATACCACCGTCGGGGCTCGGGCGATCGTACTCGGCCTTCAGCCTTCGAACCTTGGCGCGGAGCTCGAGGATGCCGAGCGACGGCGTATCGTCGATCCAAATCGGCAGGCGATACAAGAACGACGCAGCCTGGGTGAGGTTGTTCCAGTCGCGATCCTGAAGAAAGCCCTGCCGCATCTTGCCCACGTCGACGCGCCCCTCGGAGCACACCATCCTGCTGGCGAGCTGCTCGCGCGGCATTTCGAGCGAAAACACCGCCACCCCGAACCCCGGCTCTTCGCGCGACTCGCCGACACCACCCTCGTCGAGCCCGCCCTCGGGCGCGTCGGAGATGGTCTTCGGCGAAGCGACGTTGACCGCGACATTGAGAACGAAAGACGTCTTGCCCATGCCGGGGCGCGCGGCCACGATGGTAAGCTCGCCGTCGTGGAGGCCGGCGGTCTTCGCGTCGAGCCGCTCGAACCCGGTGGGGACACCCGTGATGCGCTCCCCTCTTCGCGCCAGCTCGGTGATTTGCTCGAACACGCTGCGAATGATGGGCTCGATCCGCTGGATGCTGCTCGACTCCGGCGTTCGCGCGATTTCGTAGACGGCCTGCTCGGCGCCGTCGATGAACTCCTGCACCTCGCCGACGTCGCCGTAGCCCTCGGCCGACACCCGCTGGCAAATGGTGATGAGCTGGCGCACGCGCCATTTCTCGCGCACCATGCGCGCGTACGTATCGAGGTGCGCGACGGAGGGAACGGCGTCGACGAGCTGCGCGAGGTAAGCGCTGCCACCGACTTGCGCCAGGCGTTCGCGATCGCGAAGCGCGCCAGCCACGCTGACGACGTCAATGGGCGCGCCTTTGGCCGACAGCTCGACCGAAGCCTCGTAGATGCGGCGGTTGGCCTCGGAATAGAAGTGTTCAGCCTTCAATAGCTCGAGCACTTTGTCGAGCGCGTCGCGCTCGAGCAAAATGGCCGACAGCACGGCGGCCTCGGCGTCGAGATCGTGCGGCGGAACACGGCCGCCGAGAGGCGGCGGAGTGGGAGCTTCGAAGGCGCGCGCGCCGGCTTGGCGATTCTGCATGAGTTACTTCGAAACAGTCGTACCCGACGGCAAGGCAGCGGGTACTGACAGAAAAGGTCCCATCGGTCGTCGAGTTTCCCAGAGGCTACACACGAGTCCTCCTCACGTTGTCCCCAAGGCTCATCCCCAAATGACGAAACCCCCGGCGACTTCCCGGGGGAGGAAGTGGCGAGGGGCCTCTTCAGCGAATGCGCAAAGTACATTTTTCACCTCCTTCTCGTCAACAGGAGATCGAGCGCGCGGGCGTGGTAAGGTCCACGCCGTGCAGCAGCGCGCGCCGCTTCTTCCGATTTTTCTCATCGTCCTCGTCGATATCTTTGGCCTGACGATCATCATTCCCCTCCTTTCGATTTATTCGGAGAGCTTCGGGGCCTCGCCGCTCGAAGCGACGATGCTCGTCTCGGTCTTCGCGCTCTGCCAGCTCGTCTCCGGGCCGCTCCTCGGGCGCGCCTCCGATCGCGTGGGCAGAAAGCCGCTTCTTGTCGCGAGCCAGGTGGGAACCCTCATTGGGTTTCTCGTGCTCGCTCGTGCCAGCGCGCTCTGGATGGTCTACCTCTCGCGCATCATCGACGGCTCGACGGCCGGAAATATTTCGCTCGCGCAGGCGTACATTTCCGACAACACCGACCCGAAGGACCGCACGAAATCGTTCGCGCTCATCGGCATCGCGTTCGGGCTCGGCTTTTTCATGGGACCGTTTTTGACCGGCTATCTCGTCAACTACGGGCTCCACGCCCCCATTTACGCGGCGGCGATGATGTCATTCACGAGCATCGTGTGTACGCTTACGCTCCTGCCGGACACGGGGCCGCCGAAGCTGGCCCAGGCGCGCGACGCCGCCCTTCCGGGAGGCAAGCGCCTCGCCATCTTCGAGTGGAGTGCCTATACGCAATTTTTCGCTCGACCCGTGCTGAGCGGGCTCCTCGCGCAATTTTTCTTCTACGCTCTCTGCTTTTCCACCTTCACGTCCGGTTTCGCGCTTTTCGCAGAGCGGCGATTCACCTGGGACGGGCACCCCTTCACGCCGCGCGAGATCGGGTTTCTCCTTGCCTACGTGGGCCTCCTCGGAATCATCTTGCAAGGCGGGCTCATCGGACGGCTCGTCAAGCGCTTTGGCGAACCGGCGCTCGTCACGGCAGGGTTCGCCTCACTCGTCGTCGGCTACGTCATCCTCGGTCCCATCCACGACATTCCGCCGCTCGTGCTGGTATCGACGATTTCGTCGTTCGGCAACGGCGTGCTCCGACCCACGCTGAGCAGCCTCGTGTCGCAGCACGCCGGACGGCACGAGCAGGGTGTTGCGTTGGGGCTGAACCAATCGCTCAACTCGGTGGCGCAGATCATCGCGCCCATCGTGGGAGGCCTGCTCATCGGTCGCGGCCAGCTCACCCTGTGGGCTTGGATCGCCGCGGGCGGCGCCTTTGTCGGGCTCGTTGCCACGCGCTGGGGCTCGTCGCTCGCGGGCGCGCGCTCGCCTGCGCAACAGGGTTAGCGTGCCTTTCGGTCGCGCACTCGGTCTTCGGGACGGGTACCTGCGAATCGCCGGCGGTTCTTCCGGCGATTCGCGCGAGACCCTTTGACGCTACTTCTTGGCGACGACTTCGACCTTGAACGATGCCGTCACGTCGCCGAGCAGCTTGGCAGTGACCGGAAACGTGCCCGCGGTACGGATGGTGTCGCTGAGGACGATCTGCTTCTTCTCGAGGACCACGCCCTTGGCTTCGAGCGCGGCAGCGATGTCCTTCGTGGTGATCGATCCGAAGAGACGATCTTCTTCGCCGACCTTGCGCTCGAGCGTCACCGTGATCGCCGAGATCTTCTCGGCCAACGCGGTGGCTTCGGCGCGCGCCCTGGCTGCCTGCGCAGCCGAGAGACGCTGCTGATGCTCGAGCTGCTTCACGTTGTCGAGTGTAGCCGGCGTCGCCAGCGAGCGAGGGATGAGGAAGTTGCGGGCATATCCTGGGCGGACACGAACGAGCTCGCCGCTCTTGCCCAGGTTCTTCAAGTCTTGCTGAAGAATCACTTGGATAGTGGTTGCCATGGGAACCTCTAGTTCGTGACGGTGAAGGGCAAGAGCGCGATGGTGCGCGCGCGCTTGATCGCCAACGTGACCTTGCGTTGATGGCGAGCGCAGTTACCCGAAATGCGGCGGGGAACGACCTTGCCGCGATCGCTGATGAAGTACTTCAGCGCTTGCGGATCTTTGTAGTCGATGGTCACGGCCTTGTCCGCGCAGAACTTGCACACGCGCTTGCGCATGCCGCGGCGACGGCCGGGGGCGTCGGCATTCAGATCTGGCGTGCGCCCGAAGTCTTTGTCGTCGCCAAAATCGATGTTGCGTTGGCTCATGACGGCTCCTCTTCCTTCTTCTTAGCGTAAGTCTCCGGGGCGGCAGCAGGCGCCGCGATCGACGCGGGCGCGGCGCTCGCCTTGGGCGACGTCCAGTCGTCGCCGTCGATGCCTTCAAGATCGTCGGGGAACTCCCCTTCGGGGCTCCGCGAACGCTGCTCCTCGGGCGCGTCGACGAGGCCGAGGGCCTTCTCGCGCGACTCTTCTTTTTCGTCTTCGGGCGGGGGCTCGAGGCGGGCAAACTTCACCTCTTCGGGATCGACGGTGACGCTGTCGACCTGCACGTCGTCGCGCAGGAGGACGGTTTGGAATTTCAGCACGTTGTCGAGCATGCGGAGGTTGCGCTCGAGCTCGGTGACCACGGCGCCGCCGCCGAGGTATTTGAGATAGTAGTAGATGCCGCGGCGCTGTTTGGCGACCGTGTATGCCAGCTTGCGGCGGCCCCACGTCTCCACTTTGACGAGCTTGCCGCTCTCGCGACCGACGACGTCGGCCACGCGCGTGGCGACTTTGTCGGCGGTGTCCGGATCGACGTCTTGCCGGAGCACGTAGATGGTTTCGTATTCTCTGGCGCGCTTGTGCGCCTCTTGTGCGGTTGCCATACGGGTGCAATCTCCTTCTGGACTAGCGGCCCCTAGGGACATGCCCGAGGAGCAAGGAGCCGTTCGGCACCATGCCGAGCGGTTCGAAATCGATGCTGCTAACTAA
>DATEMX010000508.1:0-8326 GCA_035275365.1 Polyangiaceae bacterium
CCATCGTCGCTGCCACGAGCGCGAGGCAGCACCTCGCCAAATACGAATCCGCCGCGGACCTCTACGCGTGGGCGACGACGGGCCGATCACGTGCCCGCCTCCAGAGCAAGCTGACAAACGAGCAGTGGGTCGAGCTCGGCGAACGCCTCGCCTGCCTTCGAAGCGCGCTCGAGCACGACGACGCTGCGCGTGTTCCATCGCTCGCCGACGACGTCGCGGCTCGCGTCCGATCCGTACGGCAAGGGTGGGACATCCGGCGCAACTTCGCTTGGGGCACTGGCGTCGTGGCCGCCGCGGCGCTCGCGCTCCTGGTTCGCCGCAACGCGTTCGAATCGTATCGCGTCCTCAGCGTCTCGATGTTGCCCACGCTCCTTCCCACCGATTCCATCGCGATCGATCGGGCGCCCGCCCGCACGCCTCAGTCGTTGCGTCGTGCGGACTTGATGGTGTTTCAACACCACGCTTCGGGCGAGCCCGATCACGTCGTCAAGCGAATCGTCGGGTTGCCGGGCGACCGCGTCGGCATGCGCGGGGGCCATCCGGTCGTCAATGGTTGGATCGTCCCGAGTTGCCAGGCAGGTCTTTATGTTTACCCTGGAGCCGAAGGATTTGCGCCGGCTACGTATTTGTTCGTCGAGTTTCTCGACGAACAAGCGTATTTGACCCTTCAAACCCTTGATCCGGCCGCATTCCCGGGGGGTCCGTACGAGGTTCCGCCCAACGAATACTTCGTTTTGGGCGACAATCGATCGAATAGCAACGACTCCCGCGCGTGGAACGGCGGTCGCGGTGGCAGCGTGCGGGGCGAGCGCGTCGACGGGCGCGTTCGATGGCTCCTTGGAACGACCCTACGCGAAGGGCGCGCCGACTGGACCCAGATGTTCGCTCGCTTGGGCCCCACGCTGCGTTTGGAAGCGATGGACCGTACGGCGCTCGACTGGGGAATTGAGCGATGTCTGGCGAATCCACCCGCCGAAACGCACGCGCCGAGCGCGGCCGCCGGGGCAACGGCGCAAACCGCCGATGCGAGGCGTGATGCCCGCTAAACCTTCGCGCCCGTATGCGAGCTTGGCGTTCGCGTGGCTCTTCGCGGCGGGTCTGCTCGCGCTGCTGCTCTGGCCTCGACCGAAGGCGGTTTTCGTTCCCCGCGATCATCACCGCGATCCCCTCGCGATCGACTTTCCCGCCGCCGTCCGACGTTGAATCCCTGCTGGATTGCGTCCGGTTGGCGGGCGTTGCTCATTTGCCATCCGTGCGCCGCGCGACCGACCCAAAGCGTTTCGCCAACGCATCTGACCTATTTCGGAAATCAAACGCCAATTCCGAATTTCGGATACCACCGGTCGGTCGTTTTGGCGCCAGCCACGTGCACAGGGGGCGAACGCAAGCCAACGACGTTGGTGCGGCATTTGTATAGGCAGGCGTGGGCAACCCACGTCGCGGCGCTACGCCGCGGCGTGCGTACAGCCGAAACCGTTATTTGGAGGATTCGCGAACATGAGAACAACCATCATACTCGCCACGTTCCTAGGCGTCGGAGCTGGCGCCGTGGGTGTGGGCGCTGTTCCGGAGCTCATGAAGGGCTCGGACACGCTTTTCGACATTACGCAAGATGTCATCAAGACATGCCTCAACCCCGTCGGCGGGGTGCAGCCGCTCCTCGACATCAACTACACCGGCACCGGCTCCAGCAATGGTGAGTCGGCGATGGTCACGGTCAATCCCGCCGTCCAGCGCATCTCGCCGATGTCGCGCTTTCTCCAAAAGGGCACGGCGGCCAACACCGTTTGCTCCCCGGCTGATCCCGCGGCCTCGGCAGCCAAAGCCGAGGGGCTCACTTTCGGCCTCGACGGCATCTCCCTCGTCGCCTCGAAAGACACGGGCGCTTCGACGACCTGCAACGGCACCACGATCGACTGCAGTCGCGCGACGGATCCCACCGCCGGCCTCGCCAAGACCCGCACGCTCACCGTGACGGTCAACGAGATCGTGCCCGGCCCCAACGGTTCGATTGAAGAGACCAACCTCGCTGGTGACGACGTCTACGCCGGCTCGCCCATCGCCATCGGCGCCGAGCGCGTGCTTCCCGGTCCCAACGGCGTCATCGACACGGCCAAAGTCGGCGATGACGTCGTCCTCAACAAGACCGTGGTGTACACGTTCGACGACTGGAAGGACGTCCTCAAGGTCATCTTCGCTGGTCGTTTCAGCCATAGCTGGACGGAGAACGGCGTCACCGTCAGCACCACGAACGACAAGGAGTGCGACAACATCGTTCGCCACGCCGTCGTCGAGAACTACGGCAACCTCTTTCAGACCGCGTGCACGACGGGTGGCTGCACCCAGCTCCACCACGCTTTCCGCCGCGACGATGTCTCGGGCACGACCGACACGTTCATCACGCTTCTCGGCCTGAAGGCCACGGCTTGGGTCGGCTCCACCGTCCCGGCCACCGGCGCGCCCAACTACTTCTCGGCCTTCTGCAACGGCTTCAGCCAGAACGCCCCTGGTCAGGGCGCCCCTCCGTGTGACATTCGCCGCAATCCAGAGCAAGAGCCGACCGTCTCGGCCGCCTACGACTGGGACTTCCAAGATTGGGATCCCATCCGCCGCAAATGCACCGACGACGAGAAGGTCTGTGGTCGCAACGGGACGCTAGGTCTCGTGCTCGCGATGCTTCCCACCGACTTCCTCACGGACGACCAGGCTTACCCGCCCGTTCAAGCCAAGCCCTCGCTCAACTTCAAATCGGGCCAGAACGCGCCCAAGGCCTTCATCGTCGGCCGCGGCGACGTTGCCCAGGCGCGGTGCCCCAACGGCGGTCTCAGCACGGGCACGTTCAAGTGCGTGTCACCTTGGAGCGACACGGACAAGAACGGCGCTCTCGTGCAGCAGCTCTCGACCATCAACACGCCGGCGAACTCGCAGCGTGCGGGCGTTCTGGGTAGCATCTTCTGCGGCTTCCGTTCCACCCAGGCCGACGGTCGCGTCTACAACCTCTACCTCCGCGGCAACACCACCCCCGGTGTTTTCGTGAAGGATCAGCGAGCCGTCCCCGGCCCGCGCGAGATCTACGGCGCGTTCTACCGTTTGCATCAGGTGGCGGGTAGCTACACGAGCTCGGCTCCGGACATCATTCCGTCGGACAGCGCGCCGCTTCCCGCGCCGCTCACGTCCGTCTGTGTGAACCGCGACGCGACCAAGCAGATCGGTTGCTTGGCCTCGGTCAGCAAGTGCAGCATCGGTTATGCGGGTCGCTCGGCGACGGACTCGGCCGCTGCCGGATTCACCGCCGTCGAAGCCCTCAAGCTCGATGCGTTGGATCCGACGGATGAGTGCATCCGGAAGGTTGTTACCGATCTTCCCAATGCCTACCCGCTCTCGCGCAGCCTCTACCTGAACACGGCTTTCGGCTTCGAGAACCTCTCGAACGCCGACGAGCGCGCCATGGCGCAGTGCTTCTCGAAGTCGGCGTTCATCGACCCGATCCTCACCAGCCGCGACTTCGTGACGCTCGGTCAAGCTCCGTTCTGCGTCGACTTCAACGAGCAGGCCACGGGTAGTTCGAGCCGTTGCGCCTTGCCGCTCCCGAAGACGCAAGCCTGCGGCGACAACCAGACGGGCTCGGGTGCCGCGGTCGACCCGCGCGCCACGAACAACGGCGTCCTCGTCCCGAACAATACGGACAAGGAGCTGCCGTAACGTCCAGTTAGCCCACGTGGTCTCGGTGGGCGGCCTGCGCCGCCCACCGAATCACGACACCCGGGGGGGCTCGTACCAAAAAGGCGAGCGCAATCTGCGCTCGCCTTTTTCTTTCGTAACGATTTCGTTCTCGGCATACGCGCAACAGGTTGGAGCGTTTCTCGCTCTTCTGGAGATGGCACCATGAGAATCAACTTCGTCCTTGCCTCACTCGTTATCGCTTCTGCCAGCACCGTCGGCGTAGGCGCCATCACGGAGCAGATGCGAGGGTCAACCACCCTCTTCGACATTAACGTAATAGCAACGATAATGTAATAGCAACGATGCCCGGCTGGCACCCTGCCTGTGGAGCATCGGAGAGGGGACACGCGAATGCCAGTTCGATACGGCACGCAGCCGCGAACTCAAATGGGAGGACGACACGGACAAGAACGGCGCCCTCGTGCAGCAACTCTCGACGATCAACACGCCCGCCAACGCGCCGCGCGCGGGCGTTCTGGGAAGCGTGTTCTGCGGCTTCCGCGGAACGCAAGCTGACGGTCGCGTCTACAATCTTTACCTCCGCAACAACACCACCCCCGGTGCCTTCTTGAAGGATGTGCGGGCCACGCCCAGACGGTGCGGGTCACGCCTATCGCGACCCGCCACGCCAACGATCGCGACCCGAACCGACGGCTTCGCGTGGGTATGTGTCACCCAACTTTCGTGAGCATTGCCAAGCGCTCTTCACGACACCCCTCTTCGAGCACCACGACCGCGCCCGGTTCGAGCTCTTTGCCTATTCCCTGGGCCGTCATCGCGACGGCCTCACCGATCGGCTGGCACTTTGCTTCGACGTCTGGCGTGACGTGTCCGAACTCGACAACGCGTCGATCGCCGCACGCATCCGCGAAGACGAGATCGACGTGCTCGTCGACTTGACGATGCATATGGGAGGTAACCGTGCCTTACTCTTTGCGCGCAAACCGGCGCCCGTTCAAATCGCTTGGCTGGCGTATCCGGGAACGACGGGCCTGTCCGCCATGGACTACCGGGTCACCGACGTGCACCTCGATCCGCCGGGGAACGACCGTCTCTATGCCGAGCGGTCGCTCAGGCTACCCGAGACCTTCTGGGCCTACGATCCCCTGACGGCGACGCCGGACGTCGGTCCCCTGCCCGCGCTCGAGAAAGGGTACCTGACGTTCGGTAGCCTCAACACCTTTCGCAAGATGAACGAGCTCACGGCCGACCTGTGGGCCCCGGTGCTCCGCGCCGTCACCACCGCACGGTTGTCGCTTCTTGCACCTCTAGGAAAGGCGCGGACCCGCGTGGCGAGCTGGTTTCTGGCGCGCGACGTCGATCCCTCGATTGTTAGCCGGGCATCTGCCAGCCGATCACCTGTACCGACGGCGTGAAGAACGGCGACGAGACGGTCATCGACCGCGGCGGTTCGGACCCGGCCTGCCCGCGCCGCCAGGTCGGCGAGTCGTGCTCGCAATTTCTCGACTGCACGACGAACTTCTGTGCACCCGACTGGACGGGAGCTGTACTCTGCCGAGTGTCGAGCTGCACGGACACCGTCCAAAACGGCGCCGAAACCGACGAAGACTGCGGAGGTCCGAACACGTGCCCGCGATGCGCAGCGACGAGATGTGCGCGTCGAATAGCGATTGTGCGTCCAATCAATGCTCGTCAGGACACTGCCTTTAGCTGTCCGCTTCCAGCCGAACACAGCGAGGAAGACGCGTATCACGGAAGGCGCTCGCCTCGCAGCGCCCGTTCTTCTGCTCGATGGTGATGACGAGGGGCCGGTCGGGGAACGCGCGGAGCCGGATGGTGACCGTGGCGGCGCTCGGGCCTCGCTCGACGCGCTGGGCGTCGTCGATCCCGTAGGCCGATTCTTCGATACCCAGGATGGGCTCCACCCGATCGCGCTCTTCGAGCATCCGCCAATAGCCGAACACGGGCCGCGATCCTACGGGCGCGCACGAGCCGTCGAGATGCACGCCGTAGTGCACCTGGTTCTTGTTGTGGCTACGCGCAATGAAGAAGACGGACCGCGCGTCCATGGCGCCCATCGGCACACCCTCGTCGGCGGCGACCGGCCGAGCGAGCACCGCGACCACACAGGCGGCGCCGATCGACGACATTCGTTCCCCCATCGTTCGTGCGAGCACTGATCATACTGTCTACCCGTTCCGTGAACGCCGTCGCTCACCCGCGTGACGTTGTCGCTACGTGGTCGACTAGCTTCCCGTCGCGCACGTGGAAGCGCCGGCGCCGACGATCGAGAATCCCACATTGGCTTGCATCAGCTCGACGCGATGCTCGCGGGGACGAAAGCGGTGCACGCGCGCATCGGTGAAAAGCCAGAAGTCTTCGCCCAGCGCGGCGAAGGCGAAGGTCGCATGAACGCCGACGCCGTCGAGGACCGTCGTCGACACGATGTTGCCCGAGCTCGGATCGATTTCCGCCACCGAGGCGACGTCGCCGCGCGAGAGGGCATAGAGCCTGGTGTCTTCGGTGCCGCTCAGCTCGGAAGCCGCGAGGTCCCAATGCCCGACCAGCGGCGCCGAGGTGGACGTGCGCTATGCGCGCTCGACGAAGGCGTGGCGACCTCGCGCGTCGTAGCGCACCACGTCATCGTAGAGCGGCGTCACGATTTGGGTGGCCGTGCGGTGGTGGCGAACTTCGGCGACGAAGCCCGCCACGTCGACACCTGGCCAGAGGCGAACCCCGGCCCGAAGGGGCGCGAAAAACGCGTCGTGGTGGCACGGCACGACGACCTTGGGCGCCAAGGCGCGCACCAATCGGGGCACATAGTTGGGGGTGCTCCGCCACCCGGCGATGCCCACGAGCAAGACATCGGCGGCGAGCCCATCGAGCTCCGCGTCCACGAGATCGGCGCTGCCGTTGTGGTAGATGGCCGCGTCGCCCGCGCCGAGCAGAATGCCGAAGGCGCCACCCATGCGATAGTGCCAGGCCCGGGCCGGCACGCGCGGCGGCGCGCTCACGACGCCGGGAAATGGGACCCGCCCGAGCAAGATCCGCCCGTGTAGGCTCGGAACGAAGCGGATCTCGATGTCGCCGATCGTCGTGACGAGACCGCGCGCGGGGACGTGGACGAGCTGGCCTTCGGGTAGGCCGTGGGCTCGGCCGAACGCCAACGTCGTCTCCGATCCCACGAGCTTGGCGCCGGTGAGCGAGGCCGCGAGCGGCGCGTCGAGGAGGTGATCGAAGTGGCTGTGCCCGCAGAGAACGGCGTCGACCCGCGCCGGCAAGCTCGCGCGCACCGCGCGCTCGTCAGGTGACACGCGCGACGTGAGCAGCGTTCGCGCGCTCGGGCGAGAGAGATAGGGATCGATGACGATGGTCGTCGCTCCGGCCTCGACGACGAAGCCTGCCGTGCCGAGCCAACGAAAGCGAAGCCCGGCCGCGCCGCTCGCCGCGCCCGTTGGTCGCATGGCAGCGGCTGGGACGAACCTCGGGAAGGCAACGGAACGGACGGCCGAAAGCACCGCCGGAGGCTAGCACCCGCCGCCGACGCCGAGCGACGGCTCGAACCATCGGGACCCGCGTTCACGAGACTTTCGGCGGATGGTCACCCGAACCACATATGGGCAGGACATCCTCCTGCCCATGCGGACAGTACGTATAGGGGCCGCGGAAGGCGCTGCTCCGCCGGGGCTCCTGGGATCCAATCCCTTCAAGCTCGATGTTTCGGTGGCAAACCCGATCTTGCGACGAATGTGGTCATTGGCGCAGCCTGCGCTCGAATGGGCCGCCGGGCTCGAAGCCCTCGCCGCGAAGTATGAGAAGGCGGCCGTCGAGTCGACTGTCGAAGGTTTTTTGTCGCGAATCCTCCTCGAGCTCGACATCGGGTGGGACTCGAGCGATCTCGATCTCGCGCGGATCCCGCGCGCGGGCGGGTGCGTGCTGGTCGCGAACCATCCTTTCGGAGCGATCGAAGGGATCGTCCTTGCGTCCATGCTGAGGGGTGTCCGAAAGGACGTGAAGCTCCTCGCCAACTACCTCTTGGCCCGCATCGAGCCGCTGCGCGAGCTCATGGTGTTCGTCGATCCCTTCGGCGGGCCGGGGTCGGCCGCTTCGAATCTCTCGGCGCTCCGCGACGCCGTCCGGTTTCTGCGCAAAGGCGGACTGCTCGCGGTATTTCCGGCGGGCGAAGTCGCGCATTGGGATCGCAAGACCGGCAAGATCGTCGATCCGCCATGGAGCCCCGGGCTGGCGCGGCTCGTTCGGCTCGCCGAGGTGCCCGCGCTTGCCGTCCATTTCGCCGGTCAGAACGGGCCGCTCTTTCAAGCGGCGGGCATGGTTCACCCGCGCCTTCGTACGGCGCTCCTGCCGCGCGAGCTGCTCAATAAGAAAGGGCGTCAGGTCGACGTCCGCGTGGGAGCCGTGATCCCCCATCGCAAGCTGGCGGCCTTCACGAGCGACACGGAGATGGTCGACTATTTGCGCAACCGCACGGCCATTCTCGGTCAAAGGCGGCCTGCGGCGAGCCGCTCCTTCGAAGATCGCCTGCGTTCGATGGCGAAGCCCGCGATGACGGCGCTCGCGCTTCGCACCGCACCTCGACTCCCCGTCGCCGATCCCGTTGCTCCCGAGCTCCTCGTGAAGGAGA
>DATEMX010000509.1:0-3897 GCA_035275365.1 Polyangiaceae bacterium
GCTCTGCCGGGCAAATGGGCAGGATCCGCCGGACGGACGCGGCCACGAGGGGTTCGGTGGTCGACCCACCCAGGGGAAGGAGCTGTTTCGGGCGTTCGCGTCGGGAAGCCGGCCAAAACCGGGTGCCCGCCCCCCCGGCCATGATGACCGCATAGAGATGAGACATGTCGTTCGCCGGGACTCTACCTGGACCCCCGCTTGCCGCCAACCTTGACCGCTACCCCCCCGTCCCCTAGATTTCGCCAACCCCTCTAGCCATCGCGCGGAGTGGCCTGCTCATGACCAGTCGCCATCAGCAAATGCAGCGATTTTCCAGCAAAAGCGGTCACCGAGAGGGCAGATTCCCATGTTGATGGCCTATGCGAGCGTCGCCGCGTTTTTTCTGGTCGCGGCCGGGTTCATGATTGGTTCGCTGCTGCTCGGCAAACTCATTCGCCCCAACAACCCCTACGCCGAGAAGCTCGAAACCTACGAGTGCGGCGAGGCCCCCGTGGGGCAAGCGTGGTTCAACTTCAACCCGCGCTTTTACATCGTGGCCCTCATCTACATCGTCTTCGACGTCGAGATCGCGTTCATCTACCCGATCGCCGCCGTCTTTCGCCGTTGGGTCGACCAGGGGCAGGGCGTGTTTGCGCTGCTCGAGGTGCTCGTCTTCGTGCTCATCCTCCTTCTCGGTCTGGCCTACGTTTGGGTGAAGGGCGATCTCGAGTGGATCCGCTCCATCAAGGGCGACCCGCGCGGCATGCCCAACGTCGTGTCGAAGACCGCGCCCGCCTTGCCGCCTCCGTTTCCGATCCCCGCGGTGGCCGTCGCCGCGCGTCCCGTCACCCAAGAAGGCTGAGTTCATTCATGGCAACCAATCCCACGACGGGCCTCGACGAGCGCTACACCGACGACGGCGGCAGCGTCATCAACACGCGCGTCGATCAGATGGTCAATTGGCTGCTCAACTGGGGCCGCGCCAACAGCGTTTGGTACCTGCTCTTCGGCCTCGCCTGCTGCGCCATCGAGCTCATGCAGACAGGCGGTCCGCGCGCCGATCTCGAGCGCTTCGGTTCGGCGCCGCGGCCGAGCCCCCGGTCGAGCGATCTCATCATCGTCGCCGGCACGCTCACGTACAAGATGGCGCTGCGAGTCAAGCGCCTCTACGACCAGATGTCCGAGCCGCGCTACGTCATCTCGATGGGGAGCTGCTCGAACTGTGGCGGGCTCTTTCAGTACGCCTACTCGGTTTGCAAGGGCGTCGATCAGATCATCCCGGTCGACGTCTACGTGCCCGGCTGCCCGCCGCGGCCGGAGGCGTTGCTCGAAGGGCTGCTCAAGATCCAAGAGAAGATCAAAGGCGAGAAATACCTGCAGCAGCGCTACGGCGTCGCGGTCTAGGCCTCGCGATGCAACCGAAAGAGATCTTCGACGTCTTGGCGGCGCAGTTCGGGCCCGAGGTGGTCTTCGACTTCCACGCCGATCCGACGAAGGACAAAGACCCGTGGTTTCAGGTCAAGCCTTACGAGATCGAAGCGGTCGCCGAGTTCTTGAAGACCGACGTCCGCTTCTCCATCGACACGCTCGAGTGCCTGACGGGCGTCGACTACCCCGACAAGAACAGCATCGCCGTGGTCTACCACCTCTACAGTTACGCTCTTCGCCATCGCCTCGTCGTCAAGGCCTTCTTGCCCCGCGAGGACCCTTCGATTCCGACGCTCGTCAACGTGTGGTCGGTCGCCAATTGGCAGGAGCGCGAGTGCTACGACCTGCTCGGCGTGCTCTTCGAAGGGCACCCGGATCTACGCCGCCTGCTCTTGCCCGACGACTGGGAGGGCTACCCCCTCCGCAAGGATTTTGCCGAGAAAGACGATTACCACGGCATCCCCACCACGCGGCCCAACCCGCTCGAGCTTTTCAAAATCGGCAAGGCGCCTGCCAAGGCCTGAAAGAGATCCGATGAGCGACGTGGTCTTCACCAACGAGATGGACGAGGAGATGCTCCTCAACATGGGGCCGCACCACCCGTCGACGCACGGCGTGCTCCGCTTCATCGTCCAGTCCGACGGCGAGATCATCAGGAAGGCCGTGCCCGACGTCGGCTATCTGCATCGCTCCATCGAGAAGATCGGCGAGCGCTGCACCTACCCGGGCTACATGCCGTACACCGATCGCGTCGACTACCTTGCGGCGATGTTCGCCAACGAGGTGTGGGCGATGGCCTGCGAAAAGTTGATGAGCATCGAGGTGCCGCCGCGCGCTCAGTACCTGCGCATCATTTCGTGCGAGTTGAACCGCATCGCGAGCCACTTCTCGATCTCGCTCGGTACCACGGCCATGGACGTCGGCGCGGTCACGCCGTTTCCCTACGCGCTGCGCGAGCGCGAGTACATCAACGACTTCATCGAGGAGCTCTGCGGGGCGCGCCTCACGTACAACTACCACCGCATCGGCGGGGTCTCCTTCGACATGCCCAAGGGGTGGGACGACAAGGTGCTGAAGTGGCTCGATCACTTCGAGCCGATCTTGGACGAGTGGGACCGTCTCATCACGCACAACACGATCTTCGTGAAGCGGCTCGCCGACGTGGCCGTCATCACCGCCGAAGAAGCGGTCGACTGGGGTCTGGTCGGCCCCAATCTGCGCGCCTCGGGCGTGAATTGGGACGTGCGCAAGGAAGACAAATACTCGGCCTACGCCAACATCGACTTCAAGGTCCCCGTCGGCTCGGGTTTCTATGGCACCACGGGCGATTGCTGGGATCGCTTTTGGTTGCGCGTCGAAGAGTGCCGCGAGAGCTGCAAGATCCTGCGCCAAGCCTTCGAGCTCATCAAGCAGTGGCCCGAAGACGAGATCGTCGGCGCCTTGCCGAAGAAGATGCGCCCCGAGGGCGAGGCCTACGCTCGCGTCGAGAGCGCGCGCGGCGACATGGGCTGCTACGTCATCGGCGCCGGTAAAGAGGAGCCCTACCGCTGCCGGTTCCGAACGGGTAGCTTCAATGCCATGGGCATCATCGAGAGCAAGAGCCCCGGCCTTTTCCTGGCAGATCTCGTGGCTTTGATAGCGTCGCTCGACGTCGTCGCACCCGAAATCGATAGGTAGCGCTTAAGGTCACCCCGGAGGTGACCGTACGGGGGAACGATGGGAACCGGCGTTGGCGGTATTGGCTTGGCCATGGGCTCTGCGATTGCGGGTATCGGCGACAGCGCCGAGCGCTTCAACTTGGCTGCCACAAAGACGGCTCGAGGGGCGGCCGCGCTGGCCGGCGAGATCCCGAGCGCCGCGATCCCTGATACCGTTTCGTTCTCCAGCGCCGCGCTGGCGCAGGCCAGCGGAGGTTCTGGGCAGCCCGACGCGCTCGTGCAGGGCCTCATCGATCAAGGAGTTGCCAAGAACGAGCTCGCCGCCAACGTGAAGGTGCTGCGCACCGCCGACGAAATGCTCGGCACGCTCCTCGACATCAAGTCCGATCGCTAGGGCGTGTCCCATATTCGGAGGCCGGGGCCCGTACGCGTGCCCGTGCCCGTGCCCGGCTTTTTCGCCGGAAAGTTTTCCGAGTTGGGCGATGTGTGCTCCATGACGCGTCCAAGATGGTTCGAGTTCAACTGGACGAGCGACAATGGTCGAAGGTTGTGGCTGAGAATCTGACTGCCCTATTCCTCGCAGCTCTGGGCCAACTTGATCAGCATCGCCACGATGCGGACAAGCATCTGCTTACCTGCTTGGTGCGTGGCGCCATCCAGTAGCTTCAGACGCAAGCCAACGTCGACCAGAGCCGCTGATTCCGTCGCTGAGCCTCTCGCCGTCAGGTAGTAGCGCCGCTTGTCGGGCCGTGAGTGTTTGCCCGCGCCTTCGGCAAGGTTCAAGACGATCGACGTCGAGGCCCGCGTCAACTGGTCAGCCAAGTGGCTGCGT
>DATEMX010000510.1:0-8967 GCA_035275365.1 Polyangiaceae bacterium
TCCGCCACGACGGCTTACATCGTCGAGACTTTCGTCACGCTCTTGGGCATCATTGCCTTGGCCGTGCTCGTCCTTTACGGCGGGCGGCGCCTCGGGCTCGGCCGGCCGAGTGGCCCGCTCGAGCTCCTGGGACGCCTGCCCATCGACGCGCGGCGAGCGGTCTACCTCGTCAAAGTCGGAAAGCTCGTCTACGTGGTGGGAGCATCGGAAGCCGGCTTGACCCGCCTCGGCGAGCTCGACGCCGACTCGCTGCCGCCCGGCGGCGATCCTCTGGCGCCCGGCGGAGGCTTCGCCGACGTGCTCGCGCGCGTCGTCGGTACCAAGAAGGGCCCGAGCTGATGGGTCATCACGCGCCCGCGCCAGGCGTCGCCGTCGACGACCTCCTCGGCCGTCCGCTCGCGCTCGTCGTGGCGCTCGCGCTCGTGTCGCTCCTTCCGTTCGTCTTCATGACGCTGACCTCGTTCGTCAAAATCTCGACCGTCCTCCAGATCGTGCGCGGCGCCATCGGCGCGCAAAACGTGCCTTCAGGCACCGTCGTGATGGCGCTCTCGGCGGCGCTCACGCTGCTCGCCATGGCGCCGGTCGGGTCGAAGATCGTGGAGCGCGCGGCGCCCCTCTGGGAGGGCAAGGTCCGCGATACCTCCGGGCTCGTGAGCGGGTTGGTCGAGGCCGCGCGCGATCCCATGCGTGGATTTTTACGGGCCAACGCGAAGGAGCGCGAGCGCGTCCGCTTCTTCGAGGTCGCCAAGAACGCTCGCCCCGCCGAGGAGCGCGCCGAGGTCGGCACCGACGACTTCACCGTGCTCATCCCGGCTTTCGTCACCAGCGAGCTCTATGAGGCGTTTGCGCTCGGCTTTGCCATCTACCTGCCTTTTTTGATCATCGATCTCGTCATCGCCAACGTCCTCCTCGCCCTCGGCATGCAGATGCTGAGCCCCACCCAGGTGAGCCTGCCCTTCAAGCTGCTGCTGTTCGTCGCGATCGACGGGTGGGCGCTGCTCTCGCAGGCCCTGGTGTCGGGCTATCGGATGTGACGGCTCTTGCGCTTCGAGCCAAAAATCGCTGGGCCCTCAAAAAGTCGCCCGATGGCGGGAATAGAAGGCGGACCGGTCTGTTTACGCGCCAGAACATCGATACCTGCCCTGATTCCGACGTGATGCACCGCTTTTCAAACCATCGCCACAGACGGTTGACACCCCGGCCTTCACCGCTAGGATGCCGCCACCCCGCGTCGGGGGTACACGTGCCGGCTCCTTGGCCGGCCTTGCCCGCGCGGACTCTGCACCGGCGACGATCGAGTATCCCTTTTTTCTGACTGGAGGTCGGATGTCTACCGACGTGATGATTTACGCGGACAACCTCACCAAGCGCTTCGGAGGCTTCCGCGCGCTCGACCGCATCCACTTCGAGGTCAAGCGAGGCGAAGTCGTAGGCTTTCTCGGCCCCAACGGGGCGGGCAAGTCGACGACGATGCGCATCCTCACGTGCTTCATCTCGCCGACCGAGGGCACCGCCAAAGTCCACGGGCACGACGTGTTCGACGAGCCGCTCGAGGTGCGCCGCAAAATTGGCTACCTCCCCCAGCGCGCGCCGCTCTACCAAGACATGCTCGTTTGGGACTACCTCCGCTTCGTGGCCGACATGCGCGGTCTCGACGAGAGCACGTTCAAAAAGCGCATGAAGAAGATCGTCGAGGTGTGCGGCCTCGCGCAGGTGCTCGGCAAGGACATCAACACCCTCTCGCACGGCTATCGTCAGCGCGTCGGCCTCGGCCAGGCGCTCGTGCACGATCCCCCCATCCTCATTCTCGACGAGCCCACCAGCGATCTCGACCCCAACGAGAAGGCCGAGGTCATTCGCTACATCAAAGAGATCGGCAAAGAGCGCACCGTGTTGCTGTCGACGCACAACCTCTCCGAGGTCGAAGCCGCCTGCGCTCGCGCCATCATCGTCTCCAAGGGGCGCATCGTGGCCGACGGCCCGCTCGAAGAGATCCGCGGGCGCACTGGCAAGATTCGCTACGTCATTTCCATCAGCGAGCAGTCGGCCGAGAAAGGCAAGGCTCCGAGCGCCACCGAGGTGCAGTCGGCGCTCCGCACCGCGGCTGGCGTACGCAGCGTGTCCGAGCTGCCGACCGACGAGAGCGCCCACGCCTTCGAGCTCACCGGCGACACCGGCGGCGATCTCCGCGGCGACCTGTTCCGCCTCGTCGTCGCCAAGGGCTGGACTTTGCTCGAGCTCCGGCGCGACGCGCAGACCCTCGAAGACGTCTTCCGCGATCTCACCAAGGGTGACGAGCGGCGCGACCGCAAGTTCGGTAAAGCCGCCGAGGTGGACGACCAAGACGACGACAACGACAACGACGATCGCAGCGAGTCGCCCAAAGCGGCGGCCGCCGGTGGAGGCTGACCTCTCATGAGCCCGACATTGACCATTGCCAAGCGCGAGTTCCGGTCCTACTTCGACTCGCCCATTGCCTACGTCGTCATCTGCCTCTCGCTCCTGCTCCTCGGGGTGGGTGTTTTCATGTGGCCCGGCCGCCAGTTCTTCCAGGTCGATCGCGCCTCGCTCGTGCAGATGTTCGAGGTGATTCCCATCGGCCTCGTGCTCCTCATCGTGCCGGTCGTCACGATGCGGCTCGTCGCCGAAGAAAAGCGCTCGGGCACCCTCGAGATGCTCATCACTTTGCCGGTCCGCGACAGCGACGTGATCATCGGCAAGTTCCTCGGCGCCTTCGGCCTCGTGCTGGTGCTCATCGCCTCCACCGTAATCTACCCGTTGCTCATGATCTACTTGTGGCACCTCGGCGGATTCGACGGCGGGCCGGTGCTCTCGGGCTACCTAGGCCTCGTGCTGTTCAGCGCCGCGGCGGTTGCCTTGGGGCTCTTCATTTCGAGCGTCACCGAAAGCCAGGTCATCGCGTTCTTCGTCACCTTCATCGCCCTCGGCCTTCTCTACGTGATCGGCGACATCGGCGCGCTCGTCCCCAACGTCGCCGGGGCGGTCCTGCGCGAGCTTTCGTTCCGCGAGCACTTCTCCTCATTCGAGCGCGGTCTCATCGACCTGCGCGACATCATCTTCTTCCTGTCCTGCGCCGCGCTGGCGCTTCTGCTCTCCTTTCGCTCTCTCGAGAGCCGAAAGTGGGCCTAGGGGTCTCTCGCCATGGAACGTCGAACCAAAGCTGCCGCTGAAACGAGCGTTTACCTCGTCATCATCGCGGCCATCCTCGTCGTGGTCAACGTCATCGCCTTCGTGGCGGTTCACACCCGCTTCGATACTACCCGAAACGAGCGCTTCACACTTTCCAAGGGAAGCGCGGGTCTCGTCAAGACCCTGAAGTCGCCCGTGCACGTCGACGCATACGTCACCAGGGGCCTCCCCAAGCTCGACGCCTTCGTGCGTGACCTCACCGATCTGCTCCGCCTCTATCAGCAGAAGGGCGGGTCGAACTTCGAGTACTCGATCATCGAAGCCAAGACCGAAGAGCAGCGTTCCGCCGCCAAAGAGGCGGGCCTCCGCGACGTGTCGTTCGGTCAGGCTGAAGAAGGCGAAGACAAGGAGTCGTTCTCGCAGGGCTACATGGGCCTCGTCTTCAAGTACGGCAGCGAGAAGGACAACATTCCGATCATCCAGCCCGATCGCGCCGACGGTCTCGAGTTCTGGATCTCCAACAAGATCCGCGAAATTCGCGACAAGGCCGACGGCATCAACCACAAGATCGGCGTCATCACCAACAAAGACGAGATCAAGCTCACCGATACGAACTTGGTCCCCGCCCAGGGTCAAGGCAAAGGCCCCTCCATCAAGGGCGTCATCGACCAGGCCTTCCCGTTCTACAAGATCGAAGACGTCGATCTGAAGGACGGCAGCGCCGAGATCAACAAGGAGCTCGACGGCCTCATCATCACGCAGCCGGGCAAAGACTTCACCGACAAGGAGCTCAGGCGCATCGATCAGTTCATGATGCTCGGCAACAAGTCGCTCGTCGTCTACGCCTCCGCCGTGAACCTCAAGGCGGGCGACGCGTCGATGAAGGCCACGCTCTCGACGCATAACCTCGACAAGCTCCTCGCGGGCTACGGCGTCGAGATGAAGAAGAACGCGGTGCTCGACTGGCGCCGCGGCATGCGCCTCCCCGTGCTCACGCAAATGGGCGGCGCGGCCTGGATTCGATCGCCCGGCGTCGTGCAGGCGCAGCGCGATCCGAGCCTCAAGGCCGAAGACCCCCAGCAGATCTTGGACGACGGCTTCGCGGCCTTCTTCCGGAGCGACGAGCTCAGCTTCCCGTTCCCGTCGAGCCTCGTGCCGCACCCCGACAAGCAACCCGAGGCCAAGCTCAGGGTCGTGGCGCGCTCGACGCCCCAATCGTGGGCCGAAACGGGAGAGTCGGTCGACCTCAAGATCTCGCCCACCTGGAAGGCCAAGCCGCCGCTGAGCCAGCACGCGATCGCCATCGCCGTCGAGGGCACGCTCAAGGCTGCGATGGGTTCGGGGGACGATGTCGACGTCCCCGCGGCGTCCAAAGACAAGAGCCGCGTGCTCGTCGTCTCGGCGGCAGGGTTCTTGACCAACCCTTTCGCCCGTTCGGGCGCGGGCACCGAGCTCGGCGGTCAGTTTCAGATGATGGGTCCGGTCGGCGGCGATCAGCAGCTCCAGATGATCGCCGGCCCCTACGCGCAGAAGTACCTCACCGGTACCATCCTCTCGTTCAAGAACACGCTCGACTGGATGAGCGGCGACTCCGATCTCATCGCAGCGAGCGCGAAGATCTTGGGCGAGCCGAACCTCACCTACGACGGCATCACCCGCCCCTCGCTGACGGAGACCGACGACGACAACTCCATCAAGAAGAAGGACGAAGAGTACCGAGACGCGCGCAAGAACACGCAGCGCAACGTGCAGCTCGCGCTCACGCTCTTGTGCCCGCTCCTCTTTGCTGGCTTCGGCATCCTCCGTTGGCGCCAGCGCGAGGGCGGGCGAGCCAACATCATCCTCGATTGACGGTCACTCGAGACCCATGAAACCGGGGCTGCTTGCCCCTCTTACGAGCGACGACGATGAAGAACGAACAGAAGATCTACGCGTCAGCAGGTGTTTTGGTAGTGGCCTTGGGTGGTCTCTACCTCGCGCAAAAGAGCGACAAGGACGAGGCGATGATGCACTCGCCGGGAGCGGCCTCGGCGCAGCTCCCCGACGTCAAGCTGCCGGCCGATGACGTCGACAAGGTCACCAAGGTTCAAATCAAGAACGCTGCCAAGGGCGAGGTCGTCCTCGAGAAGCAGGGTGACGCGTGGAAGGTCACGAAGCCGATTGCCTACCAGGCCAATCAGCAAAACGTGAAGTCGCTCCTCGACAACCTCAAGGAGGTAAAGCTCAAGGACAGCATCGATCCCGGCAAGGGTCAGTACGCCACCTACGAGCTCGAGGACGACAAGGCCGTGCACGTGCAGGTCTTCAAAGACGCGGCCAAGCCCGTCGATCTGTTCTTCGGCAAGAGCGGCACGCGCGGGCAGATGACGCGCCTCGCTGACAAAGACGGCGTCTACGTCGCCAGCGGCTATTCGAGCTACCTCTATACGCGCGAGGTCAAAGACTGGCGTGATCGCGACATCATCAAGTTCGAGGATGGCAACGTCATCTCCGTGGCCCTCACCAACGAGAACGGCGCGTTCAGCTTTTCGAAGAGCGACGACAAGTGGACCGGCACCTACAAGGGCAAGGCCATCGGAAGCTTCGATCAAGAGAAGGTCAAAGACTTGCTACGCGCGTACAAGGCGCTCACGGCCGAAGACTTCGCCGACGACAAATCGCCGGCCGACACCGGTCTCGACAAGCCGGCGACGCTCACGTTCACGCTGAAGGACAACGGCGGCGCGCTCAAGGTCAACGTGGGCAAGGCCTCCGCCAGCTCGAGCCGCTACGCGCAAAAAGACGGCACGCCGACCACGTTCGTCTTGAGCTCGTTCGCCGCCGACTGGGCCGTCGCCGCCGAGTCCAAGTTCCAAAAGCCTGAAGCCGCCAAAGACGGGGGCGCCCCCGACAAGAAGAAATAACACTCCTGCACCGCCGCAGACTTCGGCAGGAGCAGATCTGCGGGAGCTTTGGCGTCCTCGACACCCTCGGCCTTCGCCGCTATGGTTTTGCCATGTCGCAGCTTTCGACGCGCGGGTACCTTCTCCGGCACCGCCGAGCGCCATCGCCCATCGTGTTCCCCGTGGAGGCCGAGGTGCCCGAAGGAAAACGCCATTTGCGGCTTCGCACCTTTCTCTTTCAGCTCCTCGAGTTCGCGCTGGGCCAGGAGTCGAGCATCGGGTCGGAGCAGTTCGTCTACTGGAACGCGCGCGATCCCAGGCGCTGCCTCGCACCAGACGTGTTCGTGCGTCTCGGGGTGCCCGATTCGACGTTCGACACATGGAAGACTTGGGAACGGGGGGGGGCGCCCGAGCTCGCGGTCGAGATCGTTTCCCGCAGCGATGCGCCCGACGAACCCTGGGACGACAAGCTCGAGCGCTATCACGAGCTCGGCGTGCGCGAGCTCGTCCGCTTCGATCCCAAGGCTCCCGAAGGGGCGAGGATTCGCGTGTGGGACCGCGTCCAAGAGGACCTGGTCGAGCGTGAGGTGGAGGGGGATTCGACCCCGTCGACCACGCTCCGGCTGTATTGGGTGGTCGCACCTATCGAAGGGCTCGAAGTAGGGCTCCGTCTCGCCGAGGACGTCGAGGGGACGAAGCTCCTTCTTTCCAGAACGGAGACCGAAGCACAGGCGCGGCAGGCCGAAGCACAGGCGCGGCAGGCCGCCGAAGCTCGTGTCGCTGCGCTCGAAGCCGAGCTTCGCCGCCGCGGGGGCTGAAAAGCGCGCTGTCTTCAAGAAAGAAGCGCGAGGAGGTCGTCGCGCGTGAGGCTCGCGGCTTGGTCGGCGCCGCCGAGTGCGACGTCGGAGAGCGCGCGCTTTCGCGCTTGAAGCTCGAGGATGCCCTCCTCGACCGTATCTTTGGCGACGAGCTTGTAGACCATCACCGGACGATCCTGCCCGATTCGGTGCGCGCGATCGGCGGCCTGGTCCTCGGCGGCGGGGTTCCACCAAGGGTCGAGCAGAAAAACGTGATCGGCCGCCGTCAAATTCAAGCCCGTGCCGCCTGCCTTGAGCGAAGCCAACATCACGGGCGGACCCGCAGGTGATTGAAACTCGGCGACGACGGCGCCGCGATCGCGCGTCGAACCGTCGAGCCGGCAAAACGGAATCTCGGCGGCTGCCAGGTGAGGCTCGATCAAATCGAGGAGCGAAGTCCACTGCGAGAACACGAGCGACTTGTGGCCGTCGGCCGCCGCTTCCTCGAGCGCTTCGAGAAGCCGCGTCACCTTCGACGAAGACTCCGCGTTTTGCCCGGGAACCAAAGCCGCGTGGCAGGCCGCCTGCCGCAGACGCAAGAGCGCTTCGAGCGCCGCGAGCACGCTGCCGCCGGTGGCGAGCTTGGCGAGCACCTCGCGCCTCGTGGCCGCGCGGATGGCGTCGTAGACACTGCGCTCTTCCTCGTCGAGCTCGCAGTGCAAGACGACGTCGGTGCGCGGCGGAAGCTCGGGAGCGACGTCACGCTTGACGCGGCGAAGCAAGAACGGGCGAATGCGCGAGCGCAGCCGCTTGGCGGCGTCGGGGTTGCCGGCCGCGATGGGCGACGAGTAGCGCTCTTGGAAATCGCTCCGGTTGCCGAGCAGACCGGGATTCGTGAAATGCATCAAGCTCCACAGCTCCTCGAGACGATTCTCGACGGGTGTACCGGAGAGGGCGACGCGGAAGGCCCCGCGCAGCGTGTAGCTCGCGCGCGCGACCTGGCTGTTCTCGTTCTTGATGGCCTGCGCCTCGTCGAGCACGACCGTGTCCCATTCTTCGGCCGCGAGCGCTTCGATGTCGAGCCTCATCACCGCGTAAGTGGCCAGCGTGATGTCGGCGGCGCGGTTCAGCTTACGTCCTTGCCCCTCGTAGATCGAAGTCGAGAGATCGGGCCGAAAACGCCGGATCTCGTCGGCCCAGTTGTGGACGACGCTCTTGGGGCACACGACGAGAGTGCGACCGCGCAGCGCGGCGAGCACTTGCAGCGTCTTTCCTAGGCCCATGTCGTCGGCCAAGAGGGCGCCGAGCTCGGTGTCGCGCAAAAAGCACAGCCAGTCGACGCCCTGCTTCTGGTATGGCCGCAACGTCGCCGCGAGGCGCGGGGGCAGCGCGGCTTCGGGGATCGATTGGAAGGTGTCGAGGAGCGGCGTGAGCCGGTCGAGGCTTTTGGGACGCGAAAGGCCGAGATCGTCGCAGAGCTCGCCGAGCGCGGGTAGGGCCACGGTGGCCACCTTGCCGTCGGGCTTCCTCGCGGCCATGAGGTCGGCGATGCGGTGACCGAATCGCTCGAGCCAGTCGCGCGGCAAGGGCGCGAACCCGCCCCCGTCGAGCGCCACGAGGCCGAGGCCGTCTTGCCACGCTCGCAGGACCGACGCCGCGTCGGCGCGCCCCACGCGCTCGCCGTCGTCGTCGCCGGTGTCGAAGCTCAAATCGAAGACGTCGTCGTTCATCGAGAAGCGAGGCACGAGCGGCTCTTTGCGGAAGATCTGGTGCCCGTCGTGATCCACCTGGCCGCTCCACGTTCGCAGCTTGGCGAGGAATCGCGCGGCCTCCTTGCCGTCGAAATCGACTCGGCGCCCGAAGACGAGGTTCAGCTCGTCGCGCAGCCGATGGATGAGCTTTCGTTCGGCGTCGCCGTCGCGGATGGGGACCGCTCCGCCCAGGTGCACGAGCTTGCCGTCGTCGATGCGGGCGCGTGGCGGATCGCCATAGACGAGCGTGGGGAAGACCGACAAGGAGTGTTCGCGCTGCTGGTATTCCATGTGGACGCGCGGCCTCTCCGCCCGCCCCTTGGCCGGCAGCCGCTTGCTCCTCACTTCGACGACGAGCTTCTTCGACAGCTCGGGGATGATTTTGGT
>DATEMX010000511.1:0-5805 GCA_035275365.1 Polyangiaceae bacterium
GAATAGCCGCGGTTGGAAGTAGGTCCGCCCGAGAAGAAGCCGCGGAAGAAGCCGAGTTGCACGTCGCCCGGCGTAGGAGCAGCGCCTGGTTGGAAGCTCTTTCCGTAGTTGGAAGGGAAGAGAAACCCGGTGCTGGCGCGCACCGCGAGCGTCCACTTGGGCGCGACGGGAACGTAGGCGCGCACGTCGGGCAAGATGCGAAGGTCTCTGGCGAAGAGGTCATTCTCGTCGCGAAAATTGGGCAACACCGGGAGCCCGGCGATCTGCACGCTGTTGCCGAAGAAGACTCCTTTGTGGGGTTTGATGGGATCGTCGCGAAAATCGAGGCTCGTCACGAGATCGACGTACGAGAGGACGACCTTGTCGAAGCCGCTCGGCGTCGAGGATCCATAGACGAACGGAAAGCTCGTCTGGAAATTGTAAAAGAGGCTCGCGTAGAGGGGCCCGAAGCTGCGATCGAGCCCCACGCCGGAGCTCAAGTCACGGTAACCGGGCACGGAGTCGGGAACGGGATCGTCTTTGCCGCGCGGGTAGATGACGGGATACAGATCAGCCCCGCCGCGTATCGTGCCGCCCGTTCGGGCTTCGAGGAACCCCGGTTGCCGGAGCTCCGCGCGCGCGCGCGCCTCGGGCAAGATTTTGGTCGGCATCTGCAGGTTGTTGATGGCCGTCGGATAGAGGACGAGGCCGGGGCGCAGGTCGATGGTGAGCCGCCGGAGCCCTCCCAAAAAGTTGCGGTCCTCCCACCCGGTCAAGAGGTGCCAGTCGGTGCGTAGTGTATCGAGCTCGATACCGCCACCGACCTTGATGACGCGCAGATCGCTGGGGACGACGCGCACGGTGACGGCGACTTTGCGCGACTCGGGATGCGTCAGATCGGGCGCCACCTCGGCGTCGGCGAACACGCCGAGCTCGAGGATGGCGCGCCGCGCGGCGTCGAGCTTGGCGGCCGAGTAGAGCGACCCTTCGGATAGGTCGAGCGCGCGGCGCACCGGCTTTTCGGGAATTGGACCGAGCCCGTCGATCGTCACCGCACCTATTTGCGCCGTTTGCCCGGGCGTTAGCTGGAAGATCACGTGGGCAACGTGGCGCTGGAGGTCGACGTCGGCGCTGGCCTTGACGACGGCGAATGCGTAGCCGCGATCGGCGAGCACGCGAACGACGCTCGCTTGTGCCTCCTCGTAGGCGTCCTCGTCGAACGGCGCCTTCGCGCGGAGCAGCCTGCGCACGGCGGCGAGGACGGCGGCTGAATCGTCGATGGGAAGCCAAGTGAGTCCTTCGAGCTTCACGTCCGCGACGGAGACGACCGGTCCCTCGTCGACAACAATGGTGACGCTCACGTGCCCGTTGGATAATTTCTCAACGCGCCCAGCCCGCGCGTGGGCTTCGTAGTACCCCTTGGCGCGGTAGGTCCGTTCGACGCGAGCCAGATCGCGCTCGAGCACGTAGCGGTCGAACAGCTCGTAGTCGCGCACTCCGCGAAAGAACAAGAATGATTTGGGGCTCGCGGCCGTCGCGATTTTGGTTTCGAGTTCGTCCGCGGCAACTGCGTTCGTCCCTTCGAAGGTGACCCGATCGACCGGATAGCGCCCAGGCGGTGGCTGGGCGCAGCCGGCGAGCAACAGAAGAAAAATCCAAGCTGGCGCGCACTCGCGGCGACACGCGCCGGCCCTCCTCGAAAAATCTTCGTTTTTCGGGGTCCCCACCTCACGCGGCTCGCTTCGCTCGATGCGGAGGGCGTTCGCGATTCGCGAGCGCTGAGTCAGGTCATGGAGCATCGCGGCGGCCGGCACGTCTTTAGGTAGATGAAATCGCGTGCACTTTTCGGAAACGTCGACCTAAGATGGCCCAAATTCGAGCACCCCAACACACTTTGTTGTACCAATCGCCGCCTCGGCCCCAACAAAGCATGTTGGGGACATCCGCCACCTGAAGGAACCCTCCCATGACAGCACCTGGAAACGGGGACAGACGAATCGCACTCAAGACCATCGTGGTCGGAGGCTCAGCCGTATTTGGCGTGGGGGCAGCGGCGCCCGCGCTGCGCCTGGCCCTCGCTCCCGTCACCGACGGAGCCAAAAGCGAAGACACTTGGATTCGCATCGCCAAGCTGGCCGATCTCAAAGACGGCGAGCCCAGGCGTGTGCCCGTCTTGGCCGAAGTCACCGACGCCTGGACGAAGTACACGAAGGAAAACCTCGGCGCCGTCTGGCTCATCCGCAATCGCGATGAAGTACGTGCGATGTCGGTCACTTGCCCGCACCTCGGTTGCGGCATCGAGAAGAGCGAAAAAGGTTTCGGATGCCCGTGCCACACGTCGAACTTCGACGGCGCGGGCAAGCGCGTTTCGGGGCCGTCGCCCCGCGACATGGATTCGATGGAGACCCGCGTGGTCGGCGACGGCGCCGACCGATCGATCGAGGTCAAGTTCAAGAAGTACCGGCAAGGCATTCCGGAGCGTGAGGAGATCGGATGAGCTGGCTATCCAAGACGGGTGATTGGCTCGACGCAAGGACGGGCTTCCGCAACATCGTCAAACACGCGCTCGAAGAACCGGTACCGGGCGGCGCGCGTTGGGCCTACATCTTCGGCAGCGTTCTGGTCGGATGCATCACGCTTCAGGCCATTACGGGTTGGGCGATGATGGCGTATTACGCGCCGTCGTCGACCACCGCGTGGGCGAGCGTAGAGCACATCACGTTCGGTGTTTCAGGCGGTTGGTTCGTGCGTGGAATGCATCACTTCGGTGCCCACGCGATGATCGTCGTGCTCGCCCTCCACATCGGTCAGGTCGCCGTCTACGGCGCCTACCGCGCGCCGCGCGAGGTCAATTGGTGGTTTGGGCTCGGTCTGCTCGGCATCACGCTCGGGTTCGGCCTCACGGGCTACCTTCTTCCGTGGGACCAAAAGGGCTACTGGGCCACCCGCGTCGCCACCAATATCATGGGGATTACGCCGGTTCTCGGGAAGGCGATCCAGAAGGCCGCGCAGGGCGGCGCAGAATACGGCAGCCTCACGCTCACGCGCTTTTACACGCTCCACATCGCCATCCTGCCGCTGCTCTTGCTGCTCTTGCTCGTCGCACACGTGGCGCTCTTTCGCAAGCACGGCGTGACGCCCCCGGCCAAAGCCGACCTCTCCAAGCAGGGCACGTTCTGGCCCGAACAGCTCGCCAAAGACGTGGGCGGCATGCTGCTCCTCGTCGTCGTCGTGGCGGCTCTCGCGCTGAAGGAGCACGGCGCTCCACTCGACGCACCCGCCGACCCTTCGAGCGACTATCCAGCTCGGCCCGAGTGGTACTTCTTGTCGCTCTTCCAACTGCTGAAGTACTTCGAAGGTAGCTGGGAGGTCGTGGGAGCCATGGTCATCCCGGGAGTGGCCGGTGCCTACCTCGCTCTCTTGCCGCTCTGGGACAAGTCGAAGACGAACGCGCTCGGCCCTCGCCTCAAATACCTCGCGCCGCTCGGCGCGATGGGGGTGGGTGTCGTCGCGCTGACCATGATGTCGATGAGCGCCGACGCCAAAGACGAGCCTTTCCAGAAGGCACGAGAGATCGCCAGCAAGCGCGCCGACAACGCCATCGAGCTCGCCAAGAAAGGCATCCCGCCCGACGGTCCGCTCGCCATGCTGCGTCGCGATCCCGAGACGCGCGGCACGGCGCTCTTCCTCGAGAATTGCGCGAGCTGTCACCGCTTGAACGAGATGGGTCCTCCCAAGGAGAAGGCCACTGCGCCCGATCTCACGGGGTGGGGCACGCCCGACTGGGCGATGTCGATGCTCGAAAACCCCGATGCGCCGCACCGCTTCGGCCAAACGCCCTATAAGGGCGAGATGGTCTCGGTCGTCAAACCCCCGGCCGACGCCAACGCCGCCAAGACGTTCAAGCCAATGGCCGAAGCCGATCGCAACCTCATCGTGGCGTTTTTGGCCAACGAAGCGGCCGAGGTGAAAGATCGGCAGCACGACGCCGCTGGCGCCAAGCTCGTGGGCCAGCGCTGTACGGCTTGCCACACGTTTCGCGGGCAAACGGACGACGATGACAGCATCGGCCCCGAGCTCGCGGGCTGGGGTAGCCTCGCCTGGACACGCGCACAGATCGCCAACCCCAGCTCGAACGCGACGTACCGCAAGGACGCGCTCAGCGAGGAACGCAAAGGGCACATGCCCCGCTTCGACGACAAGCTCGACGCCGCCGACCTCGACCTCTTGGCAGGTTGGGTACGACGAAAAGCGCGGGGCGGGAAGTAGCCTTCCGCCTCTTGACCTGATCAGAATTTCCCCGACACGCCAACGCCGCCGAGCGCGGGGTTCACGCGAAGCGAGCGCGTCAACTCTCGGCCCGCGGACGCCGGCTTGGTTTCCGTTTTCTTTTTTTGCAAGAGGAGGCTCCCCACGGCGAGGCCCGCGCCCGCGGCGCCCACGAGCATGCTCGCGACCGAAATGCCGGCGAGCGCGCGGCCGGACGGATCGGGGTTCTCGCCGGTCTGCGGGGGACACTGGTTTTTGCAAGCGACCTCTCTCGAACGCTTCGCGGTGAGCGCGAGAAACCCCGTTACGCCGCCCACCACGACACCTGCCGCGCCGACGCCGAGGCCCCAGTAAAACGTGGGCGGCAAACTTCGCGGCGCCGGCGGCGCGGGGTCTTTCGGAGCCGCCGGCGCTTCCTTCGGAGCCTCGACCGTGGCGACGGTTCTAGTCATCTCTTCGTCGAGTTTTTTCGCGAGGGCTCGCGCGTCGCCGCGGCCTTTGCTCGCGAACGGATCAGGTGCATCGGCAGGCATCGCCAAGACGCGGTGCAGCGTGCGCCCGGCCGCGGCCCGATTTCCCACGACGAGCTGCATTTGCGCGAGCTCGGTGCCCGTCGTCGGGGTGGGAGCCATTTCGTAGGCGGCGCGGAAGCGGACCAGCGCTCCTTCGAGATCGTTGCGCGCGCGAAGCTCTCGTCCTTCGGCCAAGAAGCTACGCGTGCGTGCCACCTCGGGCGCCGCGAGCTCCGCGGCGGCGTCCCCCTCGCGCGAGAGACACACGAAGACGAGGGCAGCGAGAGCGAACCTGGCAAGGGGGATGGCGATGAGCATGCGTAGGCGTCGTCGTGACCCACCTCCCGCATCGATCAAGCGAGCGGCCTCTCATTTCGACTCCCAACAATCGTGGGCGCGCCGCTATTCCCCCGGGCGAGCGCGTCGCGCGAGAGCATCTTCGCCAATCCGATGCAGAGACACCTCGGCTTCTCGCTAAGTAAGCATCGCCTTGCGTTACCGAAGGGCGTGGCGCAGATTCGTCGCCACCATGAAGGCCATCGTCATCCACACGTTCGGCGGTCCCGAAGTCCTCGCGCTCCGAGACGTGGCCACGCCCGAGCCTTCGCGCGGTGAGGTGCGCGTGCGCGTGCACGCGACAGCCGTCAATCGCGCCGATCTGATCCAACGCATGGGTCACTACCCTGCCCCGCCCGATGCCCCGCCCGACATTCCGGGCCTCGAGTTTGCCGGCGAAGTCGACGCCACCGGTGAGGGCGTCGTCGATCTGTCGATCGGCGATCGCGTCTTCGGACTCTGCGGAGGAGGCGCATACGCCGAACACCTCGTGGTGCACGCCCGCACGGTGACGAAGATCCCCGAGGCGATGTCGTTCGTCGATGCCGCGGCCGTGCCCGAAGCCTTCATCACGGCGTGGGACGCCATGGTCACGCAAGCCCACCTCGGCGCGGGCGAAACCGTCCTCATCCACGCGGCGACGAGCGGCGTAGGCACCGCGGCCATTCAGATCGCGCGCGCCATCGGGGCTCGCTCGATCGGCACCGGA
>DATEMX010000512.1:0-3495 GCA_035275365.1 Polyangiaceae bacterium
TTCTGACGCACGCCACGTATTGAAGAGCAGGCAGGAGCGCGAAGCACAGCATTACCAAGACCGAAACGACATTCCGCTGGGCACCTAACACTACTGCTGCAGATTTCTCGCTACAGATCGATCGCCGGAGCGGGCCTACGCCAACTCAAGGACTGACCGTGACGGAGTGGACGGAGTCCAGGAACTGGACGGAGTCCACGGAGACCCACGAAGCGAAGCGCAGTGCACAGGCAGATTTGGGGTGCTCTCGGCTCGAGCGGCGAGCGGTGGCGGCTCGTTTTGTCCGAAACTTACGTGGTTCCGACAGTCTCGCCGTATTTTACGTTGGGTCTCAGCCATTTTGGACGGTCGTGATCTGCCCCTGCCAAAGTCTGCAGCAGTAGTACTACTAGGAACGGGACGAGCTCATACGTTATTCAAATTTTGCCGCTCCGGCGAATACCTAAATTGCGAGGGTTCCACTCTTTGCCCGCCCGGTGCTAGATACGTCCCCCATGCGGGCTACCGTTGTCGTATTTCCAGGCTCCAACGCCGACGCCGAGATGATCCACACCCTCCGTAATGTCGTGGGGATGAGCGCTTCGGTGGCGTGGCATAAAGACACCGACCTCCCCGGCCCTACCGACTTGATCGCCATCCCGGGCGGCTTTTCGTACGGCGACTACCTGCGGTGCGGCGCCATCGCCAAGGTAAGCCCGATCATGCCGGCCATCCGCCGTCACGTCGAGCGCGGCGGCTACGTCGTCGGCGTGTGCAACGGCTTTCAAATCCTCACCGAAGCGGGTCTCTTGCCCGGCGCCCTCACGCAAAATCAGCACCTGCGCTTCGAGTGCCGCGACATCTACGTCACGAAAGTCTCCGACGGCCCCTTCACGGGCGGCATCCCACAGGTGTTGCGGCTGCCCATCGCCCACGCCGAAGGGCGCTACCAGGCCGACGCTGCGACGCTGCGTGAACTCGAGCTCGGCGGGCGCGTGGCCTTTCGCTACTGCGACAGCGACGGCCGCGTCACGCTGGAATCGAACCCGAACGGCTCGCAGAGCAGCATCGCCGGCATCTACGGCGGCCCGTGCAAGAACGTGCTCGGACTCATGCCGCACCCCGAACGAATGAGTGAACCCATGGTCGGCGGAAGCGACGGACGCCAGCTCTTCGACGCTCTCCTACGCGCCGCGGCAGGCTCTTCGGGCCACGCCTCGTGAGCGACGACCGCTGTCCTCACTGCCAACGCTCCGCCGACATCGACCGCGCGGAGGTCGTCCGCTTCGTCTGCCACGTTTGCGGCGGCATCCGCATTCCGATCGACGACGACACGGTCGAGCGCTCGGCCGAGCAAGTCGACCTCTTGAAGAAAGCCACCGTCGCCCGCTCGGCGCAGACGATCTGGGCGGCGCTGGGTATTTCGATCGCGGGGTTCGGCATCTTCTCGGTCGTGGTGCTCGCGCTCGTCATCAACGTGGCCCACCCGGTCGTGCTCGGGAGCGCCGTCGGCGCACTCGCCGCGGCTGCGCCGTTCGGCTTCGGGGTCTACGCGTTCATGCGCTCGCGGGCTCGTGGCAGCGAGGTCGCGCCGCTCCTCGACCGAGCCTGGGAGGTCGCCGCGGCTGACATTGCGCGCGCTAACGGCGGCGAGCTCGACGCGGCGGCGCTCGCCAGGGTGACCCGCACGAGCACGGAGCTAACTTCGACGTTGATCGCCCGCACGTCGGCCGGCAAGAAGGCCAAGGCGAGCGATGCACCGAGCGGCGCTCGGAACGACGCCCTGCCCGGAAACCAGGCCGAAGGCCGGGACGGCTAGCCATTCATTGCACATGCAAGGGCGCGACAAAAAACAACGGCGCGCGCTCAGCCACATCGGCGGCCCAGTCGCCGTGTCGGGCGGCAGCGCCGATCTCGCCCGCGCGCTCGAGGCAAGCCTCGGAGTCACTTCGGACGTCGAAACGCGCGAGCACGTGCACGGCTTTCACAGCTATCCGGCGCGTCTACATCCCGTCACGGCGCGGCGCCTCGTCGAGCAACTTTCGCGCGTCGGCGACGTCGTGCTCGATCCCTTCTGCGGAAGCGGGACGGTCTTGGTCGAGGGGCGCCTTGCCAAACGGCGAGTCGTCGGCGTCGACGCCAACCCTCTAGCCATCGAGCTCGCCTGGCTCAAGACGCTGTCCACTACAGAGGCGGAGCGCGCCGACATCGTCTTTGGCGCCCGCAAGATCGGCCAAGCTGCCGAGGAGCGGCGTCGACGAAAAGCGGGCGCGACGCGCCGCTACGGTCCGGACGACGTGGCCCTGTTCGATCCGCACGTGCTCCTCGAGCTCGACGGCCTGCGCGCGGGAATCGAGGCGACGAGCGATCCTTTCGTGCGGCGAACGCTGTGGCTCGCCCTCTCGTCCATCCTCGTGAAGGTGAGTCGGCGCCCTGGCGACACCGCTCGAATGCAGGCGCCGCGGCGCCTCGCGGGCGGTTTTGCATTGCGTCTCTTTTTCGACAAGGTCGAGGAGCTCGCGCGGCGGCTCGCCGAGTTTCGCGCGCGCCTGCCCCACGGCGCTCCGCCGGCCACCGTCATGCTCGGCGACGCGCGGCGGCTCGCGGGCGTGTCCGACGGCTCGGTCCACCTCGCGGTCACCTCTCCGCCCTACCCTGGCAACTACGACTACCTCGAACATCACGCCGTACGGCTCAGGTGGCTCGGCCTCGACGCAACGGCGTTCGACACGGCCGAGCTCGGCGCGCGCCGGCACCTCGAGCGACTGCCCGACCGAGCGGCCCGAGAGCGATGGGCAACCGAGCTCTCGGAAACGCTCTCGGCGATCGCGCGCGTGCTCACCGAAGGCGGCCGGGCCGTCTTGATTCTGGCCGACTCCGTGGTCCGCCAGCGGGCCCTGTACGCCGACGAGCTCGTCCGGCAAATCGCCCCGCGCGCGCGGCTCCGCGTCGCCGCGATCGCCTCGCAGGAGCGCCCGCACTTCCACGCGCCGAGCGCTCGCGCGTTCGATCGCGCGCCGCGCCGCGAGCACGCCATCGTCGTCGAGCGAGCCAGCGACGCCGCGAAGCGTCGCCCGGCGGGTGGCACGTGCTAACCTCGCGCCCTTGCCATGCCGACCCTTTTCTTCGAAGGCAATTTTTTCGGCGAAGACACCGAAGTCGAGGTCCCCGAGGGCGGAGCGCTCGTCGACATCTGTGACCGTGTTTCGGCGCCGGTCCCCTTCTCGTGCAGGAGCGCCACCTGCGGAACGTGCCGCATCGAGGTTTCGCAGGGGCTCCAGCACTTCGAGCCGCGCAACGAGGTTGAAGCCGAACTCCTCGACGTACTCGCCGATCCCCCCCATTTTCGCCTTGCGTGCCAAGCCAAGCTCAAGGCCGAAGCGGGGGTCGTTCGGCTGCGAATCGCCGACGACGAGCTCTAGCCGAAGGAGCTCCGCCGAAGGATGGGTCAAGGTTTCGCAAAGTTTTCTGGCTCCGCTAGCGCTCGTCTGGCAAATTCGGCAAAACCTCGCGTCC
>DATEMX010000513.1:0-4092 GCA_035275365.1 Polyangiaceae bacterium
CACGACTAGCGTGTCCATCTCGAAGCGGATCTCGACCTTGGCGCCGGGCCGGCTGTTGCTCGCTCGCCAAGCCAGGTTTCCCGTGGCGTCGACCACCACGGCGACGAAGAAGTTCACGTTGGCGACGATGTCTCGCTTTCCGAGGCCATGCTTGGAGAGCTCGACGATGAAGTTGTCGCGCGCGTTGCGATGGAAATCGTTGCGAAGCTCTTGGTAGCTTCCCTCCCCGACCTTCGCAGAGAGCGACGCGGCGTCGCCCGCGCCGCCGATGGTGTCGTGCCAGCCGCAAGTGTCTTCGACGATCGAACCGAGCACGCGCCCCATGTCCGAATAGAGCACGCGGCCTTTCGTGAGAAAGGCCGTGAACTGCGCCTTCAACGTGTCGGCCATGTTGTAGCGTTCGAGCGGATCGTGGGCGTTGTAGAAGAGGGCCGACACGCAGGCGCTCCCCGACGAGTCGACGATACGAAGGACTTGGTCCTTGCCGAGGCGTCGCGACCACGCCGCGCCTCCGCGGAGCGACTCGCGACGAACGACGGGATCCGGCGAGAGCTTGGTCATTCGACCTCGTCCCCGACTTGGGTCATGCGCACGATGGGCAGCTTATCCTCTGCCGCCACCTCTGCGCGAGGGTGAATCAAATCCTCGAGCCTCTGCCGCGTCGCCAAGAACGACGGCAAGAGGAATTGATCCTGCGAACGCGGCCGCGGCACGGGCACCTCCAAGAGCTCGCGCACACGACCGGGGTGGGCGTCGAGCACCAAGATGCGGTCGGCGAGGTAGGTCGCCTCTTCGAGATCGTGCGTAATGAACACGATCGTAATGTCGACCTGCTTCCAGATCTGCAGGAGGTAGCTCTGCATCTGGCAGCGCGTCTGCGCGTCGAGCGCGCCGAACGGCTCGTCCATCAAGAGGATGCGCGGCCGGTTGGCGAGGGCGCGCGCGATGGCGACCCGCTGCTTCATGCCCCCCGAGAGTTGATGCGGGTACGCGTTCGCGAAACGCTTCAACCCGACGAGCTCGATCCACTCCTTGGCTTCGCGCTCGGCACGCGTCCGCGAGCGGGTGGTCACCTCGAGCCCGAACATCACGTTCTTCAGCACCGTGAGCCAGGGAAAGAGCGTGTAGCCCTGGAACACCATTCCGCGATCGGGGCCCGGGCCGCGGATCGGCGAACCGTCGAGGAGCACCTCGCCCGACGAAGAATCGTCGAGCCCCGCCAAGATCCTCGCCAGCGTCGACTTACCGCAGCCCGAAGGACCAATGACGCACAAGAACTCCCGCCGGTGAGCTTCGAAGCTCACGCGATCGAGCGCGACGACCGGACCCCGTCGACCCTCGAAGGTCTTCACGAGGTTTTTCACCTGGAGAATGACGGGCCGCTCTTTCATGCGCCGGAAGCGCTCGGCCACCTCGGGGGCTTGGTCGCGGTAGCTGGGCAAATCGAGGGACTGCGTCATGCGCCGGCGGGATCTTCTTTGGCAGCGGTCTCATGGACGACCGGCGCGGCGACCGGCGAGCTCGGGGACTTGAGCCCGGCGAGCAGCGACGAGAGCCACCCCGACTTGGCTCTCGGTAGCCACGGGAAAATCTGACGGCCGACCCAAGCGAGCACGAGATCGCTGCCGAGACCGATGAAACCGATGAGGATGATGGCCGCGAACACCTTGTCGTACGCGCGGTACTTGGCTTGTTGGTTGATGAAAAACGTGATCCCCGAGCATACGCCGATGAGCTCGGCGACGATGAGGTAGGTCCAAGCCCAACCGAGGAGCACGCGCATGTCGGTGTAGATTTCGGTGATCACGCCGGGTAAAACCACGCGAAAGAGGAGCTGGCGCTTGGAGGCGCCGAGCGTTTGCGCGGCTTCGAGGAGCGCAGGGTCGATGCGCCGGGTCGTGTTGGAGATCACCAGCACCTGCTGAAAGAACGTCCCGATGAAGATGATGGCGATCTTCGGAGGATCGTGGATGCCGAGGACGGCCACCGCGAGCGCGCCGAACGCAGGCGCGGGCAGGTAGCGGAAGAACTCGATGAACGGCTCGTTGAGCCGAGCGATGGCGGGGACCGCGCCAGAGAGCACGCCCAGCGGGACACCGATGATCGACGACGCCAAGAAGCCCCAAAAGATGATGGTGATGCTGTGCCACAGGCTCTCGTGCAGCCATGGTTCGTCGGCCCGCAGCGGCTTGGTAGTGAAGCCCGTGACCATCGCGCGCGCGACCTCGTGGGGAGCCGGAAGAAAGACGGGGTTGGCACGCGTTCCGGCGGCCGGGCGGCCTCCCTTCTTCCGCACCTCGTCGTTGGCCGCGTCGAACGCGTCGTTCTCGACGAGCTGATGAACCGTCAGCCAATCGACGTCGCCCGGATCGGTCACGCGGCGCATCGGATGCCAAACGAAGGGCACGTAGCTGATCGTGCACCAAAGGGCGATGGGGATACCGAACGAGAGCACCGCCAGCCACAAGCGCCGCCGGCCCGGCAGCTCGCCCAGCAAATGAAACCACGGCCTTCGGGTCACAGCTAACGTCTCCGCGTCGTGAAGGCGACCATGATGGTCACGCCCACCCGTGTCATTACTTCGCCGCCGCCTCTTTCGAGAGCGAGCCGTCGATGTACTCGGCGACCGGCTGGGCCGCTGCGTAGACCTTGTTGGTGACGTTGAACGCGTCGGCTACCTTGCCGCTGCCGTAGATCGTCTCGAGGGTATCTTTTTGCTCGAACTTCGCCAGCGCCTCTTCGGGGCTCAAGAAGTGGGTGCCCGGCAGAAACTTCGCGTACTCCTCGGGCGGGACACCCGCGCGCGCCGCCATGATCTTCACGGCCTCGTCCTTGTTGGCCGGATCCATCACGAACTTGGCGATGCGATTCCAAACCTTCACGACCTTCACCCAATCGGCGCGGCGCTCGGCCAGGCTCTTGGGGCTCACGTTCAAGAGATCGTAGATGAGGCCAGGTGTGTCGGCGCTCGTGAGCACCGCCTTCGATCCGGCAACCGCCTTCAGCGCTTGGCCGGAGTTGGGCTGCCAAGCGCCGATGGCGTCGACGTCCTTCGACGCGAGCGACTGCGCCGTTTGGTGCGTGGCCACATTGACGAGCTTCACATCGCTCTCTTTGAGGCCCACCTTTTCGAGCCCCTTGAGGAGCAGGAGATGCTCGACGAGACCGATTTCGAGTCCGATTTTCTTGCCCTTCAGCGCCTTCAAATCGGCAATACCAGGCTTGGCCACAATCATGTCGTTGCCGGCGCTGTAGTCGGTAACGAGAATGGCCACGCTGCGAGCGCCGGGAGCTCCCGTGACGAGGGCGTCGCCCATCGTCATCATGACGGCATCGACCTTGCCCGCCGTAAATGCCTCCATCGAGGGGGTGTATTCGAACCATTCGAAAGAGGTTTCGACGCCGGCCTCTTTGAACCACCCCTTTTGGACACCGATCTCGAATGCCGTCCAGCCGGGCCAGTCGCTGTAGGCGATTTTGAGCGGGCCCTTCGACAAGGGCTTGACCACGGGGGCCTCAGCCGAAGCAGACGCCGTCGCGGCCGCCGCCTTGGGTGCGCTCTCTTCACTTTTCTTGTCGCAGCCGATCGAGACGGCCAACAGCGCGAGGCAAATCACCGACTTCAACCACTCCCGCATCGTCATGGCGGCAGACGCTAACGTTCGATTGTTTTCGTTTGATGTCAAAACCGTTTCGAAACGGAGGTGGCGCCAGGACACCTACATCGTGCATGCTAGGGCCTCCATGCCGATCCCGATGAACGACGCGCCCCTCACCCTTCCCTTCCTTTCACGCGCCTACGGCGACTCGGAGCTCTCGCCGGCGAGTCTCGTCGAAGAAATTTGGCGGCGCATCGAACGCGACCGCGAGCGCGCCAGCGGCGTTTGGCTCTACGTCGAAACACGCGACCGCGTCGCCGCGCAGCTCGCACGCCTCGAAGAGCGTCGGCTCGCCGGTGAACTCATGCCGCTCTACGGCGTGCCGTTCGCCGTCAAAGACAACATCGACGTCGCCGGCGCGCCCACGACGGCGGGGTGCACTGCCTTTGCTCGCGCGGCGAGCTCGTCGGCATCGGTCGTTGCGCGCCTCATG
>DATEMX010000514.1:0-4313 GCA_035275365.1 Polyangiaceae bacterium
GCCAAAAGCTCGATCCGGGCGTGGGCACGCAGTTTCACCTCGCCGATTGCTACGAGCGCTTGGGGCAGACGGCGAGCGCATGGGCCGGCTTTCTCGAGGTTGCATCGGGCGCGAAGGCGATGGGCCAAGTCGATCGCGAGAGAGTGGCGCGCGAACGAGCGACGGCGCTTCAGCCGCGCCTCTCGAAGATGACGCTCGTATCGTCGGGTTCCTCGCCTCCCCCGGGACTCGAGATCAGGCGTGACGGCACCGTCGTCGGTCACGCCTTGTGGGGCACGGCCATTCCCGTTGATCCTGGGTCTCATTCCATCGAGGCGACGGCTCCCGGCAAGAAGCCGTTCCGAACGACCGTTCAGGTGACCGGCGAAAACGCGTCGGTGAGCGTCACCATCCCCGCGCTCGACGACGCGCCCGCTCCGCCGGTAGTGGTCGACGACACAACCAAGGTGACGAGCCGCGACGCGAACGTCGTCACGAGCGGCACCGGCCGCACGCTCGGGCTCATCGTCGGGGGCGCGGGCGTCGTGGGGCTCGGCATCAGCGGCGCTTTCGCCCTGCGTGCCAAGGGCAAATACGATGATTCGCTCGACAAATGCCTCCCCGGCGAGCCCAATAAATGTTTCGAAAGCGGCGTGACTCTTCGCAACGAAGCGCGCTCGGCGGGCACTGTTGCCACGGTGGCGTTCGGCGTGGGCGCCGCTGCGATCGTGGCCGGCGCCGTCCTGTTTTTCGCGGCCCCTTCGCCGGCCGAAAAGCCGCGCGTCAGTCTCGTTCCCTCCGTGGGGCCGGGGTCGGCCGAGCTCACGCTCCTCGGATCGTACTGATCTGCGCGGCCGCGGTGTAGCATGCGCGACATGCTCGATTCGATTCGCGCCACCCTCCGCCAGGCCCTCGAGACTCCACGCGGCGACGCCGTGGCGGTGGTCCGCGTGCCCAAGCTCTTGGCCCGCCGATTCAACCTGCTCCTCGGCAGCCCGCTCTGCTCGGTCGAAGAGTCGCACGCGCGGCGCGCCGCTCGTGCCAAGCTCGCGCGGCTCGCGGGTGTCGCCGCGGCGCCGGCGGTTCGCGAAGCCGCGCCCGTCGTCGTTTACTTCGAGAAGGATCGAAACCAACGCCTCATCGAGCGCGTCGAAGAGCTCCTTCGGTCGCGCGGCATCGCCTTCCGTTCGCTCGACGTCACCGGCGACGAAGCCACCTTGGCGTTCATCATGCGCGAAGCCAAATGCGAAGAGGACGACTTGCCCGTCGTCTACGTCGCCGGCACCCCGATCGGCGGCTACAACGAGCTCGTCGAGTGGGATGTCTCCGGTAAGCTGAAGTCAGCGGTGGGCTGACATTTCAGTCGCCCGCGGCTACGCGCTGCGGCTTGTAGTCGATTTCGAGAAAGCCTCGCCCGATCTGGGTGCCATACTCGTCTTTGGCGACGACGCGGATGACAGCCGGGCCTCCCACCGAGCGCGGATCGATGTGGGTCGACCATACCGCGCCCTGCCGTGTCCACTGGGCGGGCAGCGCGGTCAGCCCGAGCGTGACCTGCATTTGCGCTTCGATGCGCGAAGGGTCGAGCTGACCGCTCGGGTCCTGCAGCGTGACCTTGATGTCGATGGGATCGGTGGGCCATTGCGCTTTTTTCGGTGTGAGCTCGACGTTGGCGTGAAGAGCGCGCCGCTGTGCGATGTACACGGTGCTCGCGGAGCTCGGATCGTCCTTCAATCGGAACCTGAGCTCGTGCTTCGGCTCGCGATCCATCACGATGGAGCTCGGCGCCCGCGTGAAGCCGCCGTTGTCGATGGCGAGCTCGAGGCCGGTCGGGTCGCCGAAAGAAATCTCGCGCCCCTCGGGAACGACCAGCGTGCGCGCCTCGAGATACGCGCTCGATCCCGGCGGCAAGACGCACGGAATGACGGCGAGCTGCCGCACGCCGGACGAAAGGCCGGCGATGCCGTCGGCGTCGACGGAGCGGATGCGGGCGAAATATCGCCCGGGGTCGAAGACCTTGGACCACGCGGCCGTCGACACCGACTCGGCGGCGACGGGGTGTTGGAACGCGGCGTCCTTGGCGAGCTCCACTTGATACGACGCGGCTTCGCGCATCTTCTCCCAGCATCCGCCGACGACGGCCTTGCCCTGAGGCTCGCTCACCGCGAGGCCGGCGACGCAGCCGGCTTCCGGGCCCGACCAAACAGGGGCACGGAGGAGCGCCCGCGGCGCGCTCGGCTTGTCGCGCGAGCTCATGGTCGACAAGAATCCGGTAGGCACCGTGATCCACGCCTTGTGCGCGCCCACGCGAGCTTGTCCGGCCTTCACGCCGACGGCGGCCTTCGCCCCCTTCAGGACGATTTCGGCGCGGCCGCCGCGAACGGCGACGTGCTCATCGTAGCCCGACATCGTCACCACGAGGGGCATCGCCGAAGCCGACGGCGAATCGATCTCGATGGTCCCTTCGCGAAGCTCGACCTGGTGAGCGGGCGTCAGCGACGGGGCGTCGGCCACGAGCGGGATATAGAAGAACGATCCCGAGGTGATGACGGCACCGCCGGAGAGGGAAATGGTGTTGTCGGCGTCGACCTGCACCCTGCAAGGTTGGTCACATCGAATATCGGCGCCGTCGGGGACCTTCGCGCTCGCGAGGGGCCTCCAGGGCATGAGGCGGTTGCGCCGAACCATGACCTGGTCGGCGCCGCTCTTGATTTGCACGCCGCCCGCAAGCCCGGACGCGGCGTGTGATTGGATGGTGACGAGAACCCCCGCGGTCGCGAGGAGAATTTGACTGCGACGCATAGTCGAAGAGATCGGCCCTTTCGCGGGAATCTAAAGCGGTTCGTCGTGGGAGAAGCCGCTTCGGGGCCCGCGTGTACGCCGAGGTGGGCGCGTCGCGTTGCCGTTTTCTTTCCCGATCGAACCAGGATGCGTAGGGTCCCCGTGCACCCTTCGCGCAGCCGAAAACTCGAACGGGAGCAGCCGACGACTCGAACGGGAGGAACCCCCATGGACGAGAACTGGAAAGAGACCATCGCGAAGATACGCGAGGTCAAGTCGGCGCTCGCCGCCGCGAATCCCCAAGCCGTGCCCGAAGGGGCGATGCCGCCAGGAGCAGCGCTTCGCGCCATCTCGGCGGTCGAACGGCGCATTCGCCGGAGGCTCCCTCCAAGCTACCGCGCGTTTCTCAATCTTCACGACGGCTGGCCGCAATTTTTCGAAGGCGCGAGCCTGTTCGGAACGCGCGAGCTCAGCAGGCCCGCCTATGCCGACATCACCCACGCGACTTTTGCCGCCTACGAGACGCCCATCCCTGAATGCGGTCCGCCTTCACGGCCCGAAGGGCGGCCTGACGCAATGATCCCGTTCGGAATGGACGCGCAAGCGACCACGATCTTCGCCTTCAACCCGGCGGTGGTTCGTCCCGACGGTGAGATGGAAGTCATCATGTGGATCAACGAGCTCGGTGATCGCGCCGAAACGTTCGACTCATTCCTCGTGATGGTCCTCGAGATGCTCGAAGTGGACCTTCGAGAACGCGAGAGCTTGCTCAAGAAATCGGCTTGATCCACCGCTTAGCATTACTGCGGCGAGTCTTGGCATCGGCAGATCACGATCAGCAAAAATGACGCTAAGCCAACGTAAGATACGGCGAGGCCGTCGGAACTACGTCGTTCAAGCAAGACTGGCCGCGAAAGCCCCAAAAGCCTTGCTTCGCCGCAGCGAAAAATGTGCCCGGTCAGGTTTCGTTGGGTTATGTCGGCTCCGACGATCGATCTGGTAGCGAGAAATCCCCCGCAGTAGTGCTAGGGGGGGCGTTCCCGAGGCCGCGGGGCGCGGGCGGTGATGCGCGCGACCTTTGCAACGATGACCCGGGCTGTTAGAAAAGGACGCTAGCTCATGCCCGAGTCCCCGCAGCACCAGCCGCAGCAGCGCTACCGCGTCATCGAGAAGCTCGCCTCGGGCGGTATGGCCGAAGTGTTCCGCGCCGAGAGCGCCGGGCTCGAAGGTTTCAAAAAGCAGGTCGCCATCAAGCGCGTCTTGCCGCACCTGTCGGAGAAGAAGAAGTTCATCTCGATGTTCCTCGACGAGGCGCGCTTGTCGGCGCATCTGTCGCATTCGAACTGCGTGCAGGTCTTCGACATCGGCGTCGGCGACAACGCGTACTTCATCGTCATGGAGTACGTCGACGGCGCCGACCTGAAGGCCGTCCTCGAAACCCTCAAAAAGCAGGGCCGCGAGATCCCCGTCGAAGAAGCGGTGTTCATCGCTGTCAAGATTTGCGAGGGGCTCTGCTACGCCCACGAGCTCACCGACACCGACGGCCGGCCGTT
>DATEMX010000515.1:0-3729 GCA_035275365.1 Polyangiaceae bacterium
AGCTTCTCGAGAATCCGAGGCTCGGCGAGGCCTACGCGCTCGACGTCATCGAGATCGCTCAGGGCGCGTACCTCGTTCTGTTCGTCAAACGCGGCAGCGACGCGGCGAGGCGCCTCCCCACCGCGCGCTAAATGGCCGAGCTTAGCAGCGCCAACCAAGGCCTTTTTGGTGGGAGCTCGACCTCGGCTATGACCTTTTGAAAGGGCTATCGCTCGAGGGAATCGTCCGGGATCTTCGAACACCCCGAAGGACCTCCTAGCCATCGACCATTGACGCCGCGCCCGCTCCGCGCGAAAAGTCGGTAATGGACGAACTCCAAATCGAAGATCTCCGCCCTGGAACCGGCGCTGAAGCCAAGGCCGGACAAACCGTCGTCGTTCACTACGTGGGCACGCTCACGAACGGCCAAAAGTTCGACAGCTCCCGCGATCGCGGCGAAGGCTTCAGCTTTCCTCTGGGCGGCGGTCGCGTGATCAAGGGCTGGGATCAGGGAGTGGCCGGCATGAAGGTCGGCTCACTGCGAAAGCTCACGATCCCGCCCCACCTCGCCTACGGACCGCGCGGCTTTCCGCCTGTCATCCCGCCGAATTCGACGCTCGTGTTCGAGGTCGAGTTGCTCGAAATCAAATAATTATCCCATCCGGTCATCGCCTTCCCGCCGCCCTTTGGAACCACCTTTGCACGCGAGCAGTGCGATGGACAGCATCTTCGAGCTCGGACTTTGGACGGGCGTGCTCGTCGTGGTGGCCGTCGCTGGGTTTCGCGCGTTGACGACGGGATGGTTCAGGCGCTGACGCGCGTGAGCGCCTCGACGAGCGCGCGATGCCGAGGAAAGGCCCTCACGAGCTCGTCTCGCGCGGGCATCGAGAAATCCGCGAAGTCGAAGCCGGGCGCCACCGTGCAACCGCAGAGCGCGTAGCGCTCACCGAGCGGTACCGCGGCTTGGTAGACGCCGCCCGGCACCACGCACTGAGGTCGCTCCCCCGCCGCCACGTTGCGACCGAGCCGCACGACCTCGTGCGTTCCGCGTTCGTCGAAGGTGTGGAGGTCGAGAGGATCGCCGTCGTAGTGGTGCCAGACCTCGTCGGCCATGACGCGGTGAATGGCCGAGAACGTTCCCGCGGGCAGGAGGAAGTAGATCGCCGTCGACGCGCTGCGCTCCTCACCACCCGCGAGCCACGAAAGAGCAGCAACGGCGAGCGGCGAGCGAAACGTCTCGCGGTAGAAGCCTCCCTCGGGGTGCACACCGAGCTCGAGCGTTCGAACGAGGAGGGCGGCGTCGGGATGCATCGACATCGGGCCAGACATAGGGCCATCGGTTATAGTCCACGAGATGGGGCTCGCGCGAACGGTTCTCGATAGTCAGGTGGACGCTCACGCGACGAGACTCATCGAGCTAGCGAAGAAAATCCACGAGAACCCGGAGCTCCGGTTCGCCGAGCATCGCGCGTCGGCTTGGCTCGCCGAGGCCGCCCAAAGCCCCGGTGTGAGCGTCGAGCGCGGTATCGGTGGACTTCCGACGGCGTTTCGCGCGCGCGTCGGATCGGGGCAAGGTCCCAAGATCGCGATCCTTGCGGAGTACGACGCCTTGCCCGAGATCGGGCACGCCTGCGGGCACAACCTCATCGCCGCAGGTGCCCTCGGCGCGTTCCTCGCCGTCTGCGCGGTGGGAGGCGAGATCCACGGCACGGTCGAGCTCATCGGAACGCCGGCCGAGGAGGGGGGCGGCGGAAAGATTGCGCTCCTCAACGCGGGCGTATTCGACGGAGTCGACGCGGCGATGATGTTCCATCCCTTCGACCGCGATCTCCTCGCCCACATTGCCTTGGCGAGTCGATGGATCGAGATGAGCTTCGAGGGCGCGCCGTCGCACGCAGCGCTGGCGCCCTGGGACGGCAAAAGCGCGCTCACGGCTTGCATGGAAACCTTCCGCCTCATCGACGGCCAACGCGTCCACATGCGCGACGGTGTGCGCGTGCACGGGTACATCATCGACGGAGGGCAAGCCGTCAACATCATCCCCGAGCACGCAAAAGCGGAGTTCTCCGTGCGCGCGCGCGACGACGCCGAGCTCGCGCGCGTGTGCGGCATCGTGGAGCGGTGCGCCCGAGGCGCCGCCCTCGCGTGCAACGTGGAAATGACGCTCCGCGAGCGCCACGGTTACCGCCACATGAACAACAACTTGACCCTCGCGCGGCGCTTCGGACAACACCTGGCGTCGCTCGGGCGATCGCCGAGAGAGAGCGACGATTCGGTGGGAGCCGGCTCTACCGACATGGGCGACATCTCTCAAGTGCTCCCCGCCATTCACCCTTGGCTTCAGATTTGCGACACGGGAGAAACGACGTGCCATCAGCACGCGTTCGCGGCGTGCGCGGTGAGTCGGCGCGGGTTCGACACCATGCTCGTTGCGGCCAAGGCCATGGCGCGCACCACCTTCGATATCCTCGAAGACGCCGCGCTGCGCGAGGCAGCAAAAGCCGAGTTTCGGGCGAACGGCTGACGAAGGCGGGCGCCAGGACTCTACTCGAGCTCTTCGCCCTCGAGCGGTTCGTACATCCCCGTGCCCCCGCTGATGGGAATGGCTCGCGCCGTCGCCACGCGCTCGAGCACGATGGCGAGCTCGTCGCGCTGGCTCACCTTTGGCAGCCACTCGCGCCGCCCGTCCCAAAGATCGACAGCGATGGCTTGCCCGCCGTCGAGCACGATCTTGTCGATCTGCGGCCAGGCGAAGCGACGAACGCGCGGCCACCCAACGCCGAGGATGTCGCGCGCCTCGAGCCCCTCGGGGTGCACGATGACCCCTCGCATTTTCGCCCGAATGACCGAAGCGAGCGCGCTCGCCAAAACGATGGCCGCCAAGGGCCTCGCACCCAAGAGGCGCTGCGAATCGGCCTCAACGACGTAGTGAAAGAGCCATGACCCCGTCGAAGAGAGCGAGCCCACGAGCACGACCGAGACGAGCGCCACGGCCAGCCCTAGGTAGATGAGCGAAGGCATGCGCGACATTACCGGCGGACCGAAGGTGTGGGTGGTCACCGGCTTGTAAGTCATGTCGAAGCCGGGGGGCCGGGACAATCTCGCCATGCGCGCCTCTATTTCTCGTTGCCGTGTTCTACCTCAGCCGACAGCCTTCGCGCCACTGCCGCGCGTGGCCGATCGTCATCGCTGAAACTGAGACTCCAACGGGACGCTATTGTTCCGGTGAGCTCCGATCGCCGGCGCTTTCCGACTGGCTACGGTCACGACGCACTGCAGAAATTTCGGCTCGGCTCGGGTTGATGACCAGAAGGCCGTGGTCGGCGTCGAGCAGCGCGATGTCGCCCTCGCTGGCCCAGCGAAAGAGGCCCCCCACGTCGACCAGGGCAGGCACCTTGAGCAGCTGCAAAAGAACCGACGTACGAGGCCCGACGGCTCGTTCCGTGAGGGCCAACGCCGCGGGCTGGGCGCGCGCCGACACCAAGAGGTCGAACACGGTGAGCTGATCGCCCATGAGCACCGCTTTGGTGGGGAGCGCCGCGCGCGGATCGTTGGAAGCCAGCATCACGACGGCGTCGCAGAGGTCTTCGATGTCGCGCGCGCGCTCTTCCATGAAGGGATCGCGCGACACCCGCGCCGCCGCACGGGTGGCCTCGCGAGCGACCTGGCCCAGCGCGTGCCCCACCCCCACCCCGCTGGCGACGAGCTCCGTCGCGCGGCCGCGGAGGCGCGCGTCGGCGACGATCTGCA
>DATEMX010000516.1:0-4017 GCA_035275365.1 Polyangiaceae bacterium
ACCGGCGTGGAAGCGCTGGCGTCGCTGCGTGCGCTTTGCGACGCTCCCGTCGCCCTCTTCACGGGCCTCGCGCCCGAGCTTCCGAGCGGCATCACGGCCCTACTCGAAAAGCCGGCGCGTCCTGCGGAGCTCGTGCGACTCGTGCGCGAGGTCATCGACGGCGTGCACGCTTCGAGCGCGTGCGCCAAGCGCTGACTCGTCAACAGGATCCGGTCCGTCGAGGCGCTCCGCCCGAAGCCTGGCGACGCCGGGCCAAAGCCTCTCCGGAGGTCCCAGGTCGACAAATGAACACCAGGAACACCAGGAACAAATGGTGCCTGAGCGACGAGTCATGATCTCGACCATCCGTCGTAAGGCATCGAAGGATGCGGCGCAGTGTAGGTGGCGCCGATTCGCCGAGCGGCTCACCGGACCGACGCGGCTACCTCGCGTAGCACTTCGACGGGGCGCTCGGTGATGGTCTGGTGGTGTGCCACGATGATCCGGTGAACGTCGGGCGTCGCGAGGCGCTCGAGGTGTGCGGCGAAGGCGGGCTTGTCTTTGATAAGCATCAACTTGGCCACGCGCGAGACGCGTGGACCGCCCGTCGACTGCGTGATGTAGCGGAGCAAGAAGCCCGTGAAGCCGTGCCCGTGGGGCATGTTGAAAATCGCGTCGGTGAAGACGAGCGTCGTGCGACCGTCCGACCGGACGAACATGACGCCCTCGGCGGCGCGCGTACCATCGAGCTCCGTGAGCGAGACGCTCTTGTCGAGTGGAAACTCGGCGAACGTGCCGGCCACCTCGACGACCCGGGCGACCTTGGCGCGCGAGCCTTGCGGCGCGAAGACGCGGGCTTGGGGGTATCGCGCCTGGAAGGCTCCGGCATCGAGCCGATGCCACCCGTTGGGGATGATCACGAACGCCGGCGAACCGAGGGCGTCGAGCTCTTTCATGGCGCCGCCGTCGAGCGTGATGGGGTTGTGCACCACGATCTCACCGGTCGACAGCCGGGCGATGGTCATCACTCGTTTGAGTGACATGTTGGGGAGCGTCCCCTCGACCCGCCACAGGTTACTTTCGAGCTGCTCGATAGGCCCGTGGGGAAGCACGCGCCCGGCTCCGTTCGTCTTCGCCATGGCGCGGTCATAGCCCGGTTCGCTCGCTTCCGCGAGCTCGTCGGAGGCACCGCAGCACCTCGCGTGCGGCCGCCCTCCGACGCCGCCGGATTTTGCCCAGTTACGAGCGTTCATCGGCGACGGCGAACGAACCCCAAGCGTGGGTCTCGCTCACCGCAAATCGCGTCGAGACGGCGCGCGTGACTGCCGTGTGAGGCGCTTTTGGTGCCGATGTAGCCCCGGCGCGAGTCCGTTGCTGACCCTCCGAGTAAGCCGATCCATCCTCTATAAGTACCCATCCCGTTCCCGGTTGCGCTCAACGTGATTTTTTCGTGTGTATGTGTATTCGGCATCGAAGGGAAACTCGTGAACCAATTGGTGAGCGATAATGCACTACTCTACTAAGATGCGGCGGGCTTCTCGAGGTCGATCCGTTGTCGAAAATCGCGGACGGTCCTTCGAGGGTGCGCGGCGCGGTGAAGGATAATAAGAGGTGAGATCATGCTCGGAGCATCGGTCAGGCGAATGACATCGGGAGGGCGAGGTTGGAGCTCTCGCGCGCGCTGGTGCACTGCAGCGGCTCTCTCGCTCGCCGGCCTCGTCGGCTGTAGCGGTCAAATTGGTGAAGACACCACGGGCGACGGTGTGCTGGGCGGCCGAACAGGTAGCGGAACTGGAACCGGCACGGGTGGTGGCCCGGGCGGGGGCACGGGCGGAGGAGCCGTGATCCCCGCGGCCTGCCTCGACAAGGCCATTCGCCCCGGGCGCGCTCCACTCCGGCGCATGACGCGATTCGAATACAGCAACACCGTGCGCCAGCTTTTGGGCGACGCCACCAACCCCGGCAACGGCTTGCCCCCCGAAGAGCTCGGCAACGGCTTCGGCAACAGCGCCGACGCGCAGTCGGTGTCGAGCCCCCTCGCCAAAGCGTTTTTAACGGTTGCGTCGGACGTCGCCGAGCGCGCCACGGCGCCCGCAAGTCTTGCCACCCTCGTGCCGTGCGCGGCCACGGCGACCGCCGCCAACCAAGATGCCTGCGCGCGCACGTTCATCGAAGGTTTCATCACGAAGGCATATCGCCGCCCGGTGACCCCCGCCGAAGTGGACGAGCTGCTCACCCTCGAAAAGGAATCGGCCGCGGGTTCGACCTTCGCGTTCGGCCTGGGGGCGGTCATCGCCGCGGTGCTCCAGTCGCCCGACTTTCTCTACCGCATCGAGGCGGGCACGCCCGATCCCGCCAACCCGGGGCTCAAACGGCTCACCGGCCCCGAGATGGCCACGCGTCTCTCCTACATGTTGTGGGGCTCGATGCCCGACGAAACGCTCGTTGCTGCGAGCAAGGCGGGCACGCTGCAAACGGCGGAGGGGGTCCTCGAGCAGGCCAAGCGCTTGCTCGCCGACGACAAGTCGCACGCCGTCGTACGCTTCTTCTTCGACAACTTGCTGCCTATCAGCATTCTGCCGCTCCTCGACCGCAACACGAAGTTGTTCCCCACATACTCGCCTGAGATCGCCGGTTACATGCGCGAAGAGACGCAGCGGTTCCTCGAGCACGCGATCTACAACGGCGCGGGCACCTGGCCCGGCGCGCTAACGGCCGACTACACGTTCGTGAACCCTCCGCTCGCCCAGTTCTATGGGATCCCCGGCGTCACCACCGGCGACTACCAGAAGGTCCAGCTCGATACGACCAAGCGTCTCGGGTTCCTCCTCTCGGCCGGCCTCATGACCGGCACCGTCACCACCAACCAGAGCAACCCCGTGTTGCGCGGCTCGTTCGTCGTCAACAAGCTCCTTTGCCACAAGATTTCTCTCCCCACCGACAAGAAGATTTTGGACCAGGTGAAGGTACCCGAGGATACGTCGGGTAACACGGCGCGCGAGCGCTTCAGCAAGCACAGCACGCAAGCGGTCTGCGCCGGTTGCCACAGGAACCTCGACCCGATCGGATTCGCGCTCGAGAACTTCGATCCGGTCGGTCTCTGGCGCGATCAAGAGAACGGCGAGACGATCAACGCGTCGTCGAAGCTGCCCGGCAGCGACGTGACGGTGAACGGCCCCGTCGAGCTCGTGAGGCAGCTCGCGCTAATGGAAGACGCGCAGACGTGCTTCGCCTCGCACTGGTTCGACTTCGGCTACGGTCGCTCGATGGACGCCACGGGCGACGAGTGCACGATGGCGAACCTCAACGTTGCTTTCAAGAAATCCGGTTACGACGTCAAACAGCTACTGCTCGACCTGACGCAGACCGACGCTTTCCTCTATTTCCCCGGCAGCCAGTAAGGAGTGAATGTCATGGCCAAGTTCCGCTTGAACCGCCGAACCGTGCTGCGAGGAGCTGGCAGCATCGCCATCGCGCTTCCCTGGCTGGAGGCGATGGAGCCCGAGCGTGAAGCTCGCGCGCAGGCTGCTGGTGCGGCGAAACGCTTCCTCGCGGTCTATACGCCGGGCGGCACCGTCTACAAACAGTGGGCGCCCACCGGGATGCCCGACGCACCCGTGCTGAGCCCCATCCTCTCGCCGCTCGAGTCGATGAAGAAGAAGCTCCTCATCCTCGACGGCCTCGAAATGCAGAGCGCGGTGGGCGAGCAGCATCAAGCGGGCATCATCGCTTGGCTCACCGGTTCCGAGCAGAAGGACCCTCCCCCCAACGGCGGGATTCCCGGCGCCAACTCGTATACCAATTCCCCTTCGATCGACCAGATGATCGCGACGCGCATCTCTGCGGCGGGCAAAAAGCCCATCCCGAGCATTCAAATGGCGGTCCGCTGGGGTACGGGAAAAGCCCAAGGGCACCTCTCGCCGATCAGCTGCGCCAACTTCGAAGACAAGGCCACTGCGACGCCGATCCCGCCGAGCCTCGACCCGCAGAAGATTTGGAAGGAGACGTTCGGCTCGCTCGGCCAATCCGCGGAGGGTA
>DATEMX010000517.1:0-3962 GCA_035275365.1 Polyangiaceae bacterium
GGGCGCAACTCGCTCGGCGCGCTCGGCCAAGCGGGGCGAGCTCCATCGGACCGATTTTCCTTCCGGCGCGACATGCGCGAAGAGTCGAAGATCGCCGAGAGCAAGCTCGAGCCCGAGGTGAAATGGGCCGAAAAGACACTCGAGCACATGCGCCAAGCGGCGTCGCAGCGTGCGGCCGAAGATCTGAAGAAAACATCGCCCCGCGAAGGACAATTGGCCGACCGCGCGCGATCGCTCGCCCGCGAAGGCTCGAGCGGGGCCGGCGCACTTCCGGGCCCCACTTTGGATCTCTTGCAGGGAGCAGAATCGGCGATGCGCGACGCCGCGCGTGCCCTCGGCGGCGCCGAGGGCGATCGTGCCCTCGAACGACTCAAAGAAGCGCAGCGCCTCTTGGAGATGGCGCGCTCCAGCAACGACAACGAAGGCGAAGAAGGGTCGCCCGACCCGCAAGAGGGCGGAGAGCACGACAAGCCGAAAGGCGACAAAAGCGGCGACTCCGGTGAGTTTGCGCGCCGAGCGCCGATACCCAGGGCGGAAGATTACAAAGGGCCCGAGGCATTTCGGCGCCGCGTGCTCGAGGGCCTGGGCAGCGCGTCGGACCCTCGCCTCCGCGACGCCGTCAAACGCTACGCCGAGGGGCTCCTTCGATGACGGCGCAAAAGCGAGCGTGGCTCGGTGTTCTCGCCGTCTTTCTGGGGCTGCCGCTCCCCGTGCGCGCCGACGACGCGGGGCGCGCACGCGAGGCGCGCGAAGCCATCATGTCGCTCGACGTGAAGAAGGCGCACGCGCTGCTCGACGACGCGAGCGGCGAAGACCCGCTCATCGCGCTCGAACGCGCGCGCCTCGCCATCTACGAGGGCAACTACGACTCCGCGGCGGCCATGCTGTCGAAGAGCGAGCTATCGCGCACCGACGCAGGAGCTGAGCTCCTCGGCATCGCCACCGGTTCGGCGAGGGCGACGGCGGGCTGTGTCACCGAGGTCGACGTCGAGCGCGGCGTCTCGCTGCGCCTGCAAGACGAGAGCGACAGGCCCCTCGCGCCGTTCCTCATCGAAGTCGCGGCGTCTGCGCGCGACTCCCTCGCGCGCGATCTCAAGGTCTTTCTCCCGCGGCCGCTGCGCATCGAGCTCGTCCGCGATCTCTTCACGCTCGCGGCGATGACGGGGCTGCCCGAATCGGCCGCGCAGAACACGGGCACGGTGGCGGTCGCCAAATGGGGCCGCGTGACGATGATCTCGCCCCGCGCCATTTCGCGAGGTTATCCGTGGGCCGACACGCTGACGCACGAGATGGCGCACCTCGCGCAAACGCAGGCGTCGGGCGATCGGGCTCCCTTGTGGTTGCAAGAGGGCGTGGCCAAGCGCGAAGAAACACGCTGGCGTCCGTCGCGCAGCTTCGATGACTTTCCCGCGGCCGACGCCGTCGCCGCGAGCGGACTCGACAAAGGGCTCGGCCGCCCTATCGACAAGCTCGGCGCTTCGATCGCGCTCTTGCCGACGGCCGAGCAAGCGATGGTGGCGTTCGCGGAGGTCACGAGCTTCGTGCGGTTCTGGATCGCCTCCACGGGCGACAACGCGCTCCCCGAGCTGCTCGTGCGTCTGCGAACGAGCACGGGAGCCGTGCCCTCGAACACCGCCGCCGACGGGGCAGCGCCTTCGAACGCCGCCGACGGAGCAGCGCCCGATGCAGGCGTCCCCAACACGGACGACTATGTCGATCAGGCCATGAAGGGCGTCACGGGGGTTTCCCTCTCCGAGTGGAACCTCAAATGGCTCCGCTACTTGGCGACCGTGAAGCGCGATCTGCCCCCGGGGATGGGGCCCGGCGCCGATTTTCCACACGACGCCGAGGTTCGGCGCGGGCTCGCCTTGGGGGAACTCTTGCGGCGCCGCTCGCACCCGGCCGCTGCCGAAAAAGTCCTTGCTCCTGCCCAGAAATACGCCCCCTTCGACCCGCTGCTGCGCCACCGCCTAGCGAGTGTGCTCTTCGCCCTCGGCCGCCCGGAAGAAGCTGAAAAGCTGATTTCTCGCACGGAAGACGTACACTCGGAGTTCGGCCCATGGCTCGCTCTCCATTCGCGCTGGCTCACCGAGAAAGGTCAAACCGAAGCGGCAGAGGCCGCTTCGCAGGTAGGGCTCCAACACAGCCCACTCGACCCCGAAGTCGCGTGTCAGGAGAAATTACCGCCCGAGCTGCCCAACCAATCGACGTGGGCTCCACTCTGCCAGGCGGCGCGATCGGTGCTGCAAGATTGACCGACCCTTTGTCGGCGCCGTACGATTCTGGAATCGGACCCGTTCCAGCGTCCCGGTCAACTCCATAGAAATGAGCGTCGCCTCTTTCGCCGCCGCGCAGTTCCTGCGCGCCCTGCCCAGAACCCGTGTCAGTCGCGCCGTTGGAAAGCTTTCGGACAGCGCACTCTCGTCCGCGATTTCGCGCGCCGTGATCGGGCTCTACGTGCGGGCCTACCGCGTTGACCTCGGCGAGTGCCAGCGGCAAGAGGGCGCCTACGAAAGCTTCGATCATTTCTTCACGCGCGAGCTTCTGCCAGGAAGGCGTGAGATCTGCCCGGAGCCGACGGAGCTCGCGAGCCCCGCCGACGGTAAGATCGAAGAACTCGGTCCCGTCGATCTTGAAGGCACGCTGCTTGTCAAAGGCCGCCCCTACCGTGTCGCCGAGCTCGTGGGCGACGAGGTCGACGCGCGCCGCTACCAAGGCGGGCAGTTTGCCATCGTGTACCTCTCTCCTCGCGACTACCACCGCGTGCACGCCCCGGTGTCGGGACGAATCACGGACGTGCGGTCGCTGCCAGGCGATCTCTTTCCCGTCAATTCGATCGGTCTTCGACACGTGCCCTCCCTTTTCTCGAAGAACCGGCGCGTGGCGATCGTGATCGACACTCCCGACCGGGGTCGCGTCACCGTCGTCATGGTGGGAGCGATTATCGTCGGGCGCATCACGGTGAGCGCGATGCCCGGTCACGACGTGCCGCTCGGCGATCACGTCATCGATCCGCCAAAGCCCGTCGAGAAGGGTCAAGAGCTCGGCGTCTTCCACCTCGGTTCGACGGCGATCGTCTTTGCCGAGCCGGGCGTCGTGGCGCCCTTCGGCCGCAGCCCAGGCCCCGTGCTCATGGGGCAGTCCATGTCGAGGAACTCTTGAGCGATCCGCCCGCTCCGAAAGATCCCCATCACGTCGACCCCGACGCCGTTCCAGTCGACGTCGACGTCATCGTCGATGAACCGCCCGTGGCGCCCGTCTTCATCCCACCGATGCCCATCATCTCGCTCGGCGATCCGACGAAATTGGGCAACGAGGGCGTGCACGTCGGGTCGAAATTCATTCGGCGGTCGTCGTTTCCGCCACCCAGCCCAGCCTCTACCCCCGAGTCTACCCGGGAGATGACACCGCCGCGCGCGAGACCTCCGGCCGACTCGCAGGTGCAAGCGATACCGCGGCCGCGCCCGCCGCTTCAATCCGATCCGAGCGTCCCGAAAGCACCCTACCGCCAAGCCGAAGCGCACTTGCGCATGCCCGAGCCACAAGCCAACGGGACGGCCGAGCACGATGCGGACCTTTCGCCGATGGATGACGCGGAGACTGCGCCCGCAGGCGACGACGACTTCCCCGTCGAAGACATGACCGAACCTCCCGCGTCCGTCGCGTCCGTCGCGCCGGTCGCCGCCGACTCCGGCGAGACCGCTCCGAAAAGGCCTCCACGCCCAGCCGCGACGGCGCCGCTACCCCAACCCCAGCCACCGGCGCCCGAACCCACGGCGCCGGTCGAGGCGGAAAACGACGTCCTCCCGGACCAAATCGTCGACTCGGTGCCCCCCTCGGCCCCCACCCGCGAAGCGGCGAACCTGGCGAGTGAACCCACGGCCGTCGACGATACGGCGGCCGTGATCGAGCCGGAGCCGGACTCGGAACCCACGCGCCCCGACGGCCGCGCGCGCGACAGC
>DATEMX010000518.1:0-4221 GCA_035275365.1 Polyangiaceae bacterium
AACCCCATTCGCAACGCCGCCAACTGGGTCGCTTGGCGCCTCGAGACCTCCGATCTCGGATCGGCGCACCGCAAGAACGATTTCAAAGCCGATCCCCTCCTGCCGCTCGAGTTCTACCGTGTGACGCCGCAAGACTACGCGCATTCCGGATACGATCGCGGCCACCTCTGCCCTTCCGGCGACCGAACGCGCGACGCCGAAGAGAACTCGATCACGTTCCGCATGACCAACATGCTCCCGCAAGTTCACGAGCTCAACGCCGGGCCGTGGGAAAAACTCGAGCAATATGAGCGCAAGAGAGCCGTGGCGAGCGACGGATCGCTCTACATCGTAGCGGGAGGCGTCTTCAGCGGGGCTCCGCGCGTCATCGGCAACGGCGTCGCCGTCCCCTCGGCGAGCTACAAGATCATCGTCGTGCTCGCCAAGGGGCAGCCGGTGGCCGAAGTCTCGGCGGCCAGCGAGGTCATCGCCGTTCGCATCCCCAACGAACCGAGTGTTGCAGGTAGGCCTTTCCGCGATTTCGTCGTCGCCGTCGACGATCTCGAAAACGAAACGGGATACAATTTTCTCGGTGGCGTCTCCGAGCCGATTCAGCGGGCACTCGAAGCAACGCGCCACGCCGTCGCCAACTGACGCGCTTCGCCACCTTCAGTGCCCCCTCAGCCAGTGCGCCCTCAGCGCGACGCGACGATGACGAGGTTGCGCTTCGCGTACACCGAAAAACCGCGCTCGACATCCGGATTCCTAAAACCCCGGGTCTGGCTCGTGGCTTCCGGGATCGGCGGTGGCCTTGGCAGCCGCTTTGCCTTTGCCCGGTACCGCGTTCGGAGCGGCCGACTGACCTTTGACCCTCGGCGCGGGCGGCGCGGGTGCGGCGGCTTTGGGGGCCGGGGTCGTGCCTGGAACTTGAAACGCGGCAGCTGCTTCGCTGGCGGGCGCGGGCGTTTGCGGCGTCGCCGGGGTCGCCGGTGCGAGCACCGCCGGTCGCATGGCAGCGGACTGCGATTTGTCGGGGCTCCAACCGGGCTGCGACATGATCGCGTCGCGCCTGCTCCAGAAGACATAGCCCCCGGCGAGCCCGAGAAGGCAAACGGCGGCGATCGCGATGCCCCATTTCGGCCTCGCGGCGGTGCGGACCGAAGAGTTCTCTTCGGCGGCCGGTAGCGTCGTCGGTTGCTCGGTGCGCGGCGTCGATTCGGCGGGATCGTCTTCTCTCTCGGCGGTGCCGCTCAAGCTCGGCGGGTGCATGCTCGGCAATTCGAGATCGCGATCGTAGATGCCCGCGGCTTTGAGAACGTAGCAGCAGCGCTCGGCCGAAATGCGCGCGCGCCGCGGCGCGAACGGAAAGAGCGCGATGGCGAGCTCGCCCACGTTTTGGAATCGCTTGGCGGGATCTTTGGCGAGGCACTTGGAGATGATTTTTTCGAGATCGGGCGGCGCGTTGGGCACGAGCGATCGCAAGAGCGCCGGATCGTCTTCGAGGATCACGGCCGAGAGCTGGGTGAGCGAAGGCGCGTCGAACGCCGGGTTGCCCGTGAGCAGCTCGAACAAGACGCATCCGAGCGACCAGATGTCGGTGCGCATGTCGATGTCGGTCGACGCGCGAATTTGCTCGGGGGACATGTAAACCGGCGAGCCCATCGGCATCATCGTGCGCACGAGGGGCACGTTGATCTCGTAGAGCGAGCCCGTGAGGGCGACCTTGGAGATTCCGAAGTCGAGGACCTTGATGACGTCCATGCCTTGACCGCGGTGGGCCAAAAACAGATTCTCCGGCTTGATGTCGCGATGAACGATGCCGTTGGCGTGCGCCACGGCGAGGGCCTCGCAGGCCTGCATGACGTATTCGACGGCCAAAAGGGTCGAGAGCGGACCGTGATCGCGCACGGTCACGTAGAGGTCTTTGCCCTCGAGGTACTCCATCACGATGAAGGGCGAGCCGTCGGGCAGGGTGCCGACGTCGAAGACGCGCGCCACGTATTCGCTCTTGATCTTGACGGCGGCTCGCGCCTCGCGCGCGAATCGCCCAACGAGCTCCTGGTTGGCGAGCGACTCGGTTCGCAAGAACTTCAGGGCGACCTTCTCGCCGAGCTCGACGTGCGTGGCCGAGACGACGAATCCCATGCCACCGGTACCGATCAACTTGTTGACCTGGTACTTGCCGCCGATGATCGCGCCCACCTCGAATGGCATCGCGACTCCCTGCTCGACGACTGGCTGGTAGCCGCTCGACGGCAAGCGCTGCTTGCGGTCTGCGTTGGTCAAATTTCCCTCTTGCTTGCGGTGCGGGTGCATCGGCTGCGGCGATGGCGCGACAGTGGTAAGCCTTCCTTCCACCTTACGTCGCGGCGGGCGAATGCTTGAACGTCGCGCGCGTGAACGCGCTGATTCGTGACTGGCGGGACGGTCGCGTGATTTGGCAATGCCCGACAACCATATCACTTTTTCTCCGGCTCCTCATCAGGCGTCGGAGGAGCGCGCTGCCTTCGGACGGGTGACCTCGTCGCACGCTGTCGGAGCTTGTTTTACTTCGGCGCTCGCTTGAGCGAAGCATGGACCAGCCAGAAGATGGATCCCGGCAAGACCCACAAGCCGGCTCCCATCATGACCCACATGTAGTTACCAAAATGTTCGACCACCTTGCCGATGATGGGGCTGATCGCGATGTAGACGAGGCTTTGTGTGAGCGTCGTGATGCCGGTGGTCGCGGGAATCGTGCCGCGGGGCGCTTGAGCGAGCATGTCGCTCGTCGCTAGGGTGTAGAGCCCTCCGGCGCCGGCCATGGCGATGCTGGCGATGCCGATGCAAGTGTCGGGCTGCGCAGCCAACGGGACCAGGGCCATCGAAGCGCTCATGATCATCGCAATGAAGATGAGCAGGCGTGGCGGGAGAACGTTGGTGCGCGTTCGCGCCGAGCGGGCCCGGAGCTCGCCGAAGATCATCGAACCCGATCCGAAGAGCAACGCCGGCAACCACAAGTAGCGCCCCACGTCGTCTTGCCGGATGCTGTGATCGCGCACGAGGTACTTCGTGCCCCAAAGGAGCATCACGGTGGTGACGGGGGCGGCCGCGGCGACCACCAAGCTGCCGCGCAAGAGGCTCGGGTTGCGCGCGAACCGCACGAGACCCGCGCGCCTCGTTTGCTGCGGCGCGCCGATGATGGGGACGAGGGGTTCGGTGATGCTCGGGCCGTCGAGCGCGATCGGCGCGGAACCGGTGAAGGCGCTCCCCACCCATAGCGGAACCCACAAAAGGCCCGCCACGGCGACGCCGAAGAACGCGCCTCGCCATCCATACTGCTGCGCGAGGTACACCGATAGGGGAGGGCAGACGGCCGACCCGAGCGAGTTTCCCATGTAGAGGATGCCGATGCCGCGCGCGCGATCTTTGAAGGGGTGAATGCGGTGGATAGTTTGCGTCGCGCAGGGAAAGGCGGGCGCGACCGAGAGGCCGATGGCGACGCGGAGCGCGAAGAGCATCGGATAGTTGGTGACCACCGAGTGCAGGCCGATGGCAACCGAGGCGACGCCGAGGGTCAGCGCCATGCCGATGCGCGGTCCGATCTTTTGGATGAGCCGCGCGCCGGGTAGCGAGCCGACGAGATAGGCCGACGCGAAGGCCGACGAGAGCCACCCGTATTCGACGTCGGAAATGTCGAGCGCCGAGGTCACCGTCGCGGCGAGCGCCGCCAGAATTTGCCGGTGCACGAGCGTGACGGCCAGCGCGAGCATGGCGAAGGTCGTGAGCGTCCAGGCGCGCACGCGAGTGACGCCGGCCAGCGCCCTCAGATCGGAGTTGAGTCCCGAGCTACGAAGCTGTTCCCGGAACATGAAACGGTGCGGCGATCGCCGGGTGGCGCTCCGAGGAGCGGCGGCGCTTGGCTAAAACTGGCACTTGGTGTTCGTCGGGTCGGTCGCGAAGGTCTTCGTCTTGAGGTCGAACGTCTTGGCGGACGATTCGAAGACGGGTGCCGTGTTGGTCCCGGAAATGCACCAGATCTCGACGGTACCGCCCTGCGCCGCACCGAGCGAGTCCCAATCGAGGGGGACGAAGGTTCCGATGGCGTTGATTTTTTCTCCCACCGAGAGCCTCTGAAACGCGGCGAGGATCTTGGCGTTGCCCACTTCGATGGTCGTCGGGCCTCCGGCGAGCTTGCGCAAACCTTTGGCGACGTTGGCGCCCGTCACCGGCAGATCTTTGGTGGCGGCGAGCGCGTAGGCG